>JBAXYW010000189.1:0-8077 GCA_041670605.1 Lentisphaeria bacterium | reverse complement strand
GGGCTTCGTCACTGGGGGTTATTAATGTCCGGCCCTCCGGGCCGTTAAAACCACATCGGAACCATGTTCTGCAATGTAACTTTGTTTTGAACCACGCTGGATTGAGAAAAGGATACGAATTGCTGTCAAACGATACATCTCGAAATCATACTATCACATATATGGCGTACCTATAAGTTTGCTGGTGTCAAGTTTATACCCCTAAAAAAGTAAAAATGGATTTTAGCAAGAAAACAGTTAGTCAAGGAGAAAATCGGACTGAATATGCCGATTTTTGAAGTCGATGCGATGACTGTGAGTGGATTTCAAAATTGGTGCAAGCGTCCTCCTTAAAGTAACAGTGGTTGGCTGACCGACGGAAAAGAAACGATACTCAAACGTCGTTTCGTTGACGCTGGTCAGAGAGCACAAAACATACTTTTCACACCGTCCATCCTGGCCACACCATCCATCACAAGGCTCAAAAGTAACGATGCGATGTTCTGGAGCGGCGGCATTTATGCGGCAGATAGATTGGTAATTTACAGCAGTTTTTGGATATGCGGGAGGATGTTACGGAAAGCTATATTGCGTTGTTCCGGTTGCCAGAACTGCGGATCCGGGGCGTAATGGGCCAGGGGGGTGGCATAAAATTGCTCGCGGATTTTTGCAGCAGCGGCTTCGAATTCCTCTTTTACTGCTGGAGAACGGTCCTGTTTTTGCAGTTTATTCTGTAGCCACTGGCAGTAGAATTTTGCTTCCGGTTGATAGATTGCCGGATAGAATTCAGCAATGAAACTGCGACAGTAGGCATTTTCGGCATTGCCTTTCAGGATATCTTCAGTTTCCGGGTGGGTGGGGTGTCGGCGAGCCAGCATCTGCATGGATTCATATATGGAATAATCGGGATGCAGAGCCAGGACTTCCCCGAGGATGCTGATCCATTGTACAAGGCGCTGCGGGTCAATCCCGTCGCCGGAGTTCTCTTCCTTGTGCCATTTCGCCAGTTGTGTCTGCAGGCAGGCCAATTCACGGGAGATCAGGTTCATCAGTGCGGTTCTGCAGAAATCGAACAGGTCGCGCAGAACCTTTTCATCGGGAGTCTTCTGCAGTTCATCCAGAAGGCCGGCGATGCGCGGGAAAAAGTCCGCTGGCAGAGCTTCCGTTTGCAAAATGCGTCCGTATTCCTTTTCAAGGATTTCGGGTGTCTGGCGTTTGTCCAAGCTGGATAGCGTTGAAATCAGGTTGAAGTGATTGTGGAAGATGCCATGCACTGGGCGTTCCTTATCAAAGACCCAGGCATTCAACCGGAAATTTTCTTCTGCATCGTTCCACAGGGACAGCATCGCATCGGCCAGAGTTTTGCTATAGCGGTATTGACAGAATTCCGCCAAGGACAGGATTTCTCCGGTATTTGCATAGCAGCTGATACATTCCAGCAGATAGGGGTTGTTATGGCTGCTTTCCGACCATAGCACAATGCCCTGACATTGCGTGTCATCCTGCAAGTCGGCCAGTTGTTGACGGCATTGCGGCAGATCAAAACTCAAGTCATTCTGGGGCTGCAAACCCTGAAAAATGCCAAAAATCCAAGGAAAGTTGCCGGGCAGTCCCCAGGTTAGATAATTGTTTTTTTGAAATCCGCTGTCACAGGTATAATCCAGTATGATGGTATTACGTGGATCCAGTTCTGCAAGCAGTTCCTTTACCTGTCCGGAATTCCATCGGCACATGAAATCCCAGCTGGCCAGCAGGATTGGGGCATCCGGCCAATGCTGCCGCAAATAAAACAGAAAACGCCGGTAGGTATAAAGCTTTAACTGCAGATTTTCTTCATCAGAGCCGAATTGCCGTTCCGCCAGACCAATCATATGAAACATGTCGGGACGTCCGTAATGACGGATGTGACTGCGAGTCAATTGCACATAATTCTGAAAATTGCGCTCTTTCCGGAAATCCCAGACTTGGCTGTGGGCTCCCTGATAATTGTTTGAACTCTGATGCAAAAATTCCGGTTGGACTTTTTGCAGGAAATCCGCTGGGGTCTGGCTGTACCAGTGGGTGATGGGACCGAAATCCTCGGGATGGATTAGGTCACGCTCTTGGGCATATCGGAGAATTTTACGGCGCAATTGTGCGCGGTATTTGAGGCCCCAGACTGCCGTACGGTCATTGTAGGAGCGTGTTTGCTGCTCGTCAAGGCGTTTGTTTTCATGTGGATACCCAACCAAATCCGGAAAGGCTTTTTGAAAGATGTCATCTAATCCGATACGCAACATGAAGACATTGAAATGTTTTTTCAGCATCCAATCGATTTCCCTCTGCCATTCTGGCCAGTCCCAGTGTTCGGCCTGAAAGCGGTGCAGACTGCGATGCGCAAAATAGCGCAGACCCCGGTAGGGCAAGCGGAAGCTATGCTTCTGTTGGATCCCCTGTATGGGCAGAGAGTTTTTGTGAGGAATATCATCTCCATCCCAATGATAGCGGCAGGAGGCAAATCGTTCAAAATAATCATAAACCGCATAAAACGTCGCGCGGACCCGCCCTCCGGCCAGAAGCAGGATATTTCGCCCGGATTCAAGCGTGCTCTGAATTTGATAATCATCCGTGCCGGTGCGAAGCTCCAGCGGCGGCAGAACGCCACTGCTGCGCAGACGGTGGGTGCAGAGATTGCTCGCATCCGAACCGATCAAAATCAAGTCGCCCTCCGGAGTGACTTCATCGCTTGATAGCGCAAGTCTGCACCCGGTGACCTGTTGATACATTTTCTGAAAAGCGCGCGCGGCATTTTTTTCGCTGCCGACAATCAGTTTGATTGCCGGCCTGGGAACAATAGATTTGGGCATAATTCAATACTGGGCTGATCGTTGTGTGGAAAGGCTGGCAATTATGGTTTTGAACTGGCTTGATAGATGAAATGTGTGCGGTTCTTCCAGGTTTTGATCAGGTGCGGGTCGTTCCTTGGATAGGCATCCGCGTAGATCGTTTCCAGGGTAGCACTATGCTTGTCACGCCAGGCAAAAATCTGTTCCACGCCCTCGCTTTGAATCTGGAGTTGAGCAGTGCTGAGGGTATCCTTAGCAATGAAAACATCTCCCTGCAGAGGAAATTGCTCTTTGGCATAGCGGCTGAAAAAAGCTTCATTATCCGGTAAATCCCCGTCTTGGCGGACAAAGTTGACGGTGCGGAAAGTATTTTCTCTGACTGGACCGATCTGGTATTCAATGCGGGATGCATAGGGCTCGCGGCTGGTCTGTTCCCGGCCAATGGCAAGAATATGCGTATTACGCAGGCGGAAAGGGCGGAATCCGCCTTCAGGGATCAGAGCGACTTCATAGACCAGTTCCGGGCTGTCGCGGAAAATTGTGTAGGTTTGCTGTACCAACAGTCCGTCATAGGGTGCCTGTTCTATGCTGCTGCTGAAGCTTATTTGCATGTTCGCTTTCTGGAACTCGTACGAGCTGGGGCTGGCGTGCAGTTTTTGCAGCGGAAAAGCTCCGCGGTCGATGAAGCCCAGCCGTCCCGTGCTTGCCAGCACCATCTTTCCATTAACTTCCCAGCTGGCCTCAGCATTCTGGTTCAGGTCGAAAACGAGTTTCTGAGTCGCTGAGCTGATTGTGCAGGAGTTCGCATCCCGTTGATAGACAAAGCCATTTCTGCGGATTGTCTTCGACAGCTGTTGCTGTTCCTCCAAACCTGCTTTCTCTGCTGCCAGAATCTGCCGGGAATCTTCAGGCGCCCATTGAGAAAAGACTGCCGCAGGATTGAATTCCAGCAGTCGGCAGCTGACTGGCGGCAAGGATAAGGTGAAGACTTTGTCGTCGGGTAGTAGGCGTTTTTGCTGCAGAAGGTCAACGACATGTTGTGCAGGAGAAGCATGAGGTATTTTAGCATAAATGGTGTTTTTTTGATGATTATTGATGATCAGCAGCCATTTGCGTCCGTCATTTGCACGGCGTTCCAAAGTATACAATTGGTTTTCCGCCTGAAAGCCAGGAAGAACCGTGGTTTTTTCAGAAATTTGCAATTTTCCCTCGAGCCAGCGCTCTTCGGTATTAGCGACATCCGTCATCATGTCTTTGATGGCCGCGATGAGGTCACCCTGTGCAACAAAGAGTCCCTGCCCGATGGAGGGGTGAAAGTTATCACAAAAGAAGGCAGCAAAGAGTTGGTTGGCTCTCTGCTGCACATTGATATCGACTATATTTCCCCAGCCATTGGAGACGATGGTCTGTCGTGGCACCTGCAGAAACTTTGCTTCCTGTTCGAGACTGCGGAAAAAATCGAGTGTAGCGGTATAATTCATGGGCGTATGGATATCGACAAAGCCGTCATACAGCTTCAGGTCGATGCCAAATTCCCGATAGTAGGCCGCTGCCTTTTCTGGTTGCGGCGGCAAAGGCATCGAACAAAACAGAAATTTTGCTTCCGGTGCAATTTGTTTGATCGCCTGGATCATGATGTTAACCGCGGAAGCGCGTTGCTGACAGCGGAAGCGCACCCAGTCCGCTTCATGTGATTGCAAAATCTGCTCAGCAGTGGGCACCGTTTCGAGGGAGTAACTTTCGGCGAAAGCTTTGCGGCAGTTTGGACAAAAGCAGGTCAGCGTCACCGGGCCGGTGATATAAGGCTCAAAATCATAATGAATGTGCCCGAGAGAGCGTAGTTTGTTTTCTAGTTTGCAGTCCAGCAAATACTGGTGCATGCGCTCAACACCACCTTGGATGATCGACTGATTACAGTACAGAGGCCCCGGCGCCCCAGAAACTGTTTCTGATACGGCATAAACCCCTTGAAAACCGGAACTTTCCTTCAGCCGTAGCGACAGATAGTGGGTAATATTAGTGAAAGGGGTTTCTTTCCAGCTGCTGCTCAACCAGTTGTCACGCAAACGAACGGCAAGTGACCCCGCTTCAGCCTTGAAATTTATGCGGCGTACCGGAAAATTCTGATAGGAGTCATAGACAAAGTGTTTTGGCTTCCGGTACTGTCCAGCTTTTTTACCCTGAACCTGGACGATTGGTATCTCATATTGCCAGACTTGTTGTGAATCCGGCTCTTGCAGATGTATCTTGATACTGAATTGCTCTGGCACTGAGGCATCCGCGGCAAAGAGAATGCCATTGCTCCAGACCAGCCAGTTGCGCGGGCGGGCGGTAAAGTCGAAAAAGCCGGGCTTTTGCTGTTCCGGTAATTCCTGTTGCAGAAAACCAGTCGTGGAATTGAAAAAATACAGCTCGATGTTGACGCCGGGCGGTGTTTCTACCTGTATGGCCAGTTTTTCGGATTTGATTCGCCCGCTGTCGAGGCGCAAGAAAGCGACTTCATTCTTTTCCAGTTTATAGGGAATGCCTGCCGGAGTATTGGTTAAATTGTGCGTAAAAAGCTGTTTGGGCAGAGTGCCCTTTTGGGTTGCTTCGGTTGAGGCAAAAATGGCTGCTGGTTCCGCTCCGCTCCCGGTAAAAAAAACGTTTTCTCTTTGCTGATAGTCACATAGTATGGGGCGCCGGAAAAAGATGGGGCGGTCCCCGGTTTGACCGCGACTGTAGTTGACGAGAAAAATGTTGATGCCACGACCCTTTTGCGGATCCGGACACGACAAAACCGCCTGCACTTTTTTCCAGCTGGCCTGTCGATCCTGCGTCTGCAAAATAAATTTAGCCTCATGCATACTTTTGCCCTGTTTGTCAAACCAGTAATAGCACACTCCTGCCGGCCAGGAAAGAAAATCACTCTGGTATTCGACTTCAAAGTGGTAGCTCTTGCTGGTGTCAAGCTCGATTTGCTGCGAAACCATATTGTTGTAAGCAGGACTGTTTTCCGAAATCCGCAAAATCCCCTCACGGGTCTGAAAAGCTGCAGGATATTCGACTTTTTGAGTACGCGACCAGCCCGTCGGCAAAATTCCATCCGTACTGTTGAACTCAGGATTTTGGAATAAATTGGCTGCAGACAGGCTGGTGTATACGAGCAGAAAAAAAATGAGACTGCGTTTCGTCAAATGGTGATCTAGCATGGCAAACTCCGGAATCCGGTCAATGAAAATTTCAGTCAACACGACATGTCGCAGAAAATTTAGCGGTAGGAAATATCTTTATACAGGATATAGAAGGACTTCAGAATCTGTCGTTCGGGGTTGCTGTGTCCGTCTGCAAAAAGGACATTGGTGCAGTTTGAATGCCGCATGGCAATACGATTTTCCACCGAGCTGCCAGGGCCGGGATAATAGCTGTAATCTCCGTCGCTGATGGTCATGACCGCTGAAGGATATTTGATATTCGACAGGCTTTGACCGGCTACCCCCCAGAAGCGTTCATCGGTTGGACTGACATTGTCACGGCTGCGATTGTAAATGTAGGATGCATAATAGCCCGACGAATAGCGGCAGTTCGCGGTGCTGGCGTCACCCATGAAAATGGTACCGGCATGGTATTCCGGACAGCGCAAAATGCCGATGGTCGCATACTTGTTGGAACTGCTATCCTGGTTTCCTTTGCAATTCGGCGGTAGATACCCCAACTCCAAGAGTATCTGAGCCCAGTTTGGATAGCCGGCTTTATAGGTGATTCCGTTCCATAATGTCGTCCCAAGCTGGTGCGGCGGGAAAAAGTCATTCTCGTTCGTGTAAGCAAGAAAACACAGGCCGATCTGCTTGGTGTTATTGATGCACTGAATCGATTTCGCCCGGCTGCGTGCCTTGCTTAAGGCCGGTAGCAACATGGAGGCCAAGATCGCGATGATCGCTATGACGACTAGTAGTTCGATTAAAGTAAAATGCTGCCGGCTCGTAAAACTTGATGGGGATTTTGTCGATGAATGAAAATCATAGATCATAACCAGCTCTCCTTTTTTGCGAATACGCTACAATGCATCAGTGAATTTTTGCCTAAAATGACACATTTATTCTAACTATTAAATACTATAACCTCATCAGCAACAAAAAAAATGCTTTTGCTGATTAGCTTTTTGTCAATTCTGATTAAATTAAGAAAGGTTTGTTTGAAATTGTTAAAATATGAATTCGGAGTCATTTTATGGACTATCGTACGCTTCTAAAAGCAAAACTCGCGAGTCTTCCTACGCCGCAGTCGTTTTTTCATGGTCTTTCATTGCCGGCGGATTTTGCTTTACCCGATAATATTTTGATGTTTTTTCACAGTTGGAATATTCACCGGCCTGTGGCGCATGGCCGCTATACACTGGTCATTCCGTTTCTTTCGATGTGTTATCAGATTGATTCTGCGCGCTTTGCTTTACACCCTGGACAGGCTTTGCTGATTTATCCGCATCAATTGCGTTTTGTCGAACCGGGCCAGAGTTATTATGACCGGCTGCTGATTACCTTTGATCTGCCATCTCCGCAGGCATATCTGCCACAGACTCCTCTGCAGCAGGTTCAGGAAACCATCTGGCCGGTTCTGGAACGCTGCCTGGATGACTATCAGGATGCCCGGGTACTGGAACTTTCCTTCGGACTGCTGGAAATTTTACGTCAGCTTTCACAGCATCCAGTCGGCTATCAACCGGTGACCATGTCTCAGGCGGTTACCCAGGTTCTGACCTATATATGCCAGAATCTCAGCAAACCGCTTTCCATTGACGGCCTTGCTGCACATGTCCATATGTCTGCCAGCAATTTGCGCCTGATCTTCCGACGAGAGATTGGCATGAGTCTGGGAAAATATATCTTACATCAGCGTCTGGACAGCGTGCGCTATCTTTTGATGCATACCCGGCAAAGTGTCGAGGAGATTGCTCGAAGCTGCGGCTTCAGCAACGTGTCGGTCTTCAGTCACTGTTTCAGCCGGAAAGTGGGTATGTCTCCTTTACAGTTCCGGCAGCAGCAGAAGGCAAAGCAGTCGTAACCGCTGTCGGGACTGGTCCAATGTTATGTTGCGAAAAGCTTTGTTTCATTGCACAGGCATCTCATAGCAATGGCAGAATTCGCATATTAACGCATAACAAGCCCCATCAAGAACGCAGACGGGATATGGAGCGCCGGCGTCCTCGCCGGCATCCGTGATCTTGGTTCGTTGGCGTCCTAAAAAACCGAGGCGTCAAAGTCAAACTTCCGGCTCTTAAATTTTGTTTTTGAGCG
>JBAXYW010000188.1:0-8079 GCA_041670605.1 Lentisphaeria bacterium | reverse complement strand
GTAACTTTGCCACGCGGATAGCCCCCCCAAGTGTCGGGGGTGATATCAGTGCTGATATGTGCCCAAAAGGCCTGGGAGTGACCAAGGAGGCGAAGCTTAGGAAAGTCCCGCAGAGTTTTTTCAAGTTTTGGGAGGCCGAACTGATCGATGAGGCCATAGGTACCGCCTTCTTGTGTAGCGATATGGAAGGTCAGTGGCAGCCCGCTACGTTCGGTGTGAGCGAAGAGGTTGCGCACCCGCGGGTCATCAAAGTGCAGGTTGGCAGTCATTTCGCCAACCCCTTTGCAACCGCGTTGGCGATAGTAATCAAGCAAAAAAGTGAAATCGGCTTTCGGGGTATTGAACATCAAGCGTGGATCAAGGTTACAGAAGGGGATCAGCCGTCCAGGAAAATTGGCCGCGAAGTTCAAAACTTCTTCATTCGATTGCACCCAATGCATGCCATCGGGGATCGCGCAGGGCAGTACGACCCCAGCACTGATGCCGACTTGATCATACAAGACTAGCAATTGTCGAGGGGAGATGAACGGCTCATTGCCCCCCATGTAATTCAGCGGACACGCACTCATGCAGTGCGCATGAATATCAATAAACATGATGTCAACTCCGTTTCTTTGGCTGTATGAAGACCAGTCTCTTCTACCGCTTTTGGCTGAAAGTAAACTTAGCATGAATGTAATCTATTCCGGATCATTTGCAATCTGTCCGATCCGGCCCAATACACAGATCCGCTCTGTCGTTTGCCGTTGCAGAGTTCTGCTGATTGCCAGCTGGGATACATGTTGGATCGCGCACTGATGTGAACGCCACAAAGGAAGACGTGACGATGAAAATCAGATTTCTTTATTTCTCTCTGCCGCTGATTGCTCTGATTGTCATCCCTGCTATTATTTTATTTATATTTGGTGCAGCTCCGGTTAATTGGCACAAAGGGCAAACCTATGTTGCTTTTTTTCTGGCCTTACCGGGCTTTGCCATCTTGTTTCAAACCTTCTATTTATTTGCCACAATTGGCAATGGAACCTGTTCGCCGCTGGCACCGCCGCAAAAACTGGTTATTTGCGGCCCTTATGCCTATATACGCCATCCAATGATTTTTTCAGGAATGCTGATTCTGTTGGCCGAGCTTCTCCTTTTTCCGTCAGCTGCTCTGATGTTGTGGTTTGCTATTTGTCTGTTGTTCAATCTGTGGTATCTGCCTATGCAGGAAGAACCAGCTTTGCAGCGGCGTTTTGGTGCCGAATATAACGAATACTGCCGGCAGGTGCCACGTTACTGCCCACGCCTCAGGCCTTGGCGTCCAGAGACGAACAAAAAACCAAGAACGTAGCCAGAGCCCCCTGCCCCGGATCCCCTCCCCTTTATCCGCCAATTTCTTGCTTTTTGCAGAAGAAATTTTGTAAAAAGCTAATTGGTGTTATTCTTGAACATCCAGTGTTTACCTCCTCTGTTTTTCGAGATAAAAACGAACCGCGGTACGGGATGCCGGCGAGGAGACCCATCCGCGCGAACTTCAGACTTTCTGACACGGGAAATTAGAAGCATACATATAATCCTCTGCTAACAAGCATGATAACATTTGTTCCAACAGGACTACAATGAAAATGATATGGAATTTGCCAGTGTCCCTGAAAATTTATCTCTATCTCTTTTCCCTGGTGTTTTAGCCTGAATAAATGGAAAAAACAAAAAAAAGATATAGTGACAATTCCACCCGTGCAAGGAGGTCTGAACTTAACCTAAAAAATTTGCCTTTTCCCCATAATTTCAGACTTCTTGACCTCGGGGAAAAAGAGTTTGTGGGGAAAACTGTTTTCCTTGTGGCTTTAGAACATCGTTTTCTGGTCAAAATAATCGCGTAGACATCAAAAATACCATAGGGAAAACGCCCTTTGCTACAAACCTTTTTTCCTCGATGATTTTCAGAAAAACAGCTTGTGTTTGTTTTTAATTAGTTGCTGTAAAGGTTGTTATAAAATTTTACGCACTTGACAGAGATCAGGAACTCTGAATTTGTGGATGAAAATTAGGAAAGATTGATTTCATCATTCTTATTTTCAAGGACTTAAAACTTTTTTCACATCACCAAAAAATTTGCCTCTGAATTTTTTTGCTGTTTTTTTTGAGCGTTTTTGGCGTTGCAAACGATTTTTTAATCGGATGTGGCGACAATATGCTGTTGATTGTCAATGAATGCAATTCCCAAAAGTTTGTCAGTGCACTCGTATCTTAGCGGGCATCTTTGCGCTTACGGCGCAAAGCCGTCCACAAAAATTCTTTTGTCAAGAAGTTGGTTAAGCGTTTGCCTTGCTATAGACTCTTCTCAGGGCTATGATTGTCTGGCTGTGCAGACTAACACATCATATTGTAGCCGCACCTCTTTAATCAGGCCTAATACCTGGGAGATGCCAATGCCTTTGGAAAATCCCTAGGGGTACGGGGAGCAGAGCTCCCCGTATCATTTTTATTCGTTTGTACCCACAAATTCAGGTAAATACCCAAAATTTGAAGTTTTGAACACATCCATCCCATAACAATAGCCGAGTTGCATGGTTATCCCCAAAAACGTATTCTGTTCTATTTGTTAGCCCCGGAGGGGCGCGTCTCATCTTAGCCCTAGGCAAAGCCCAAGGTAGACATGTAAGTTTATAAATAGTACCCTGAAGACCGCCACCCAAAAAATCAAGGAAGCGATTGTAAAACTTGAACTGGAAAATATATTCAAGGAGTTCTCGGTAACCCTGGAACCGCTTGTCAAGTTGCGTGATGATGCCAAAGCAAGACTCGTCAAGCCAAAACGCGGAAGACCGTAAAAATTCAAATTGCAGCATAGACTGTCGTAACTATTTGACAAATAATCAGATAAGTTGAATGATATGTAGTACATATCATTCATTGAAAAACACAAGTTTTATCCGCTTGAATTCAAAAAAAACAGCCATCATCAAGAAGGATGATATGAAGGCGTTTGCCAAAGCGAAAAAAAGTCTCACTTGGCATGGGAACTGTCATTTCCATGTCCGCTAAAGAGATGCTACTGACAGAAAATGGTCGGATAATTTTTGCCGGCTATTTGTAATTTTGTGGTGGACTAGCCTCCTCAAGCTAAACAATTCATCCACAGATTCAGCAGATTTGGAGCAGAGCCACCCAACCTTAAATCAACAGCATTGACCACAACAAACAAACGCCGTTTTTTAAAATTTCCGAGCAAGCGGCGCAATAACGCATTCAGGGTTGCGAATTTTCATGTCTGAAACTCATTTTAAAGCAGAATATACCAAAGGCAACATCGGCAAGACCATGCTCAAAGCCGCATTTGCCATGCTGCCGGCGACTCTGGCAATGTCCGGATATAATATCACTGACACCTATTTTATTGGTCAACTCGGCAGCGCTATTCCACTGGCAGCAATGGGCTACACCTTTCCTGTTGTCATGCTGGTTGGCTGCATTTTTCATGGTTTGGGCACAGGAACCATGGCCAATCTCGCCCACGCTTTAGGACGAAACGACAGCCGTCAGGCCACTGCACTGGTCAGCTCCGGAATCCTCTTGGTCGCTCTGGTGGCCATTGTGCTGGCCGGGCTGGGCATTCTCGGTGCGGATCAAATCTTCATCCGGCTTGGTGCCAAGGGTGAAACCCTGTTTCAGGCGCAGACCTACATGAATGTCTGGTTTGCCGGCAGCATTACAGCCGCCATCTCCAATGAAGGAAACAAAATTCTCATCGCCGCCGGGGCACCCAGGGTATCCAGTACCATGATGGTGCTAGGAATGTTGATCAATGCCCTGCTGGATCCTCTGTTTATTTTCGGTTGGGGAACGATTCCGGCAATGGGCATCAAAGGAGCAGCAATCGCCACGGTTGCCTCACAAGCCCTGAGCGCATGCGTGATTCTTGTCATTCTGCAGCACCGGGGTTTGCTCTCCTTCCATTCTGCAACTTGGTCGGGAACAGCACGCTGCTGGCGAATGATCAGCAAGTATGGAATTCCTGCTATTCTGGGGATGCTGCTGATGCCGCTAGCCAACTTTGTCATCACCAAAATCACTGCTGAATTCGGCGATGTCGCAGTGGCCGGAGTCTCCGCCGCCAGCCGTCTGGAAATGGTCGCCTTTGTTTTCCCGATGGCCCTCGGAACCACCTTGATGCCGATGATCGCCCAAAACTATGGCGCGGGTCTGTATCAGCGGGTACGTGATTGCCTGCGTTTCTCCATGACTTTCGCTTTTCTCTTTCTCTTCCCGATGGGACTGATCTTTGCGATTTTTGCCCCCAATCTGGTCGTCTTCTTCACCCCGGAGGAATCCGTTCAGAAAATTATGATTGCCTTCATGCGGATCATACCCTTTGGATTCTGTATGGTGGAATGCATGCGTTTTGCCGGCTTTGCCTTGTCAGCCTGCGGTCATCCACAGGCTGATGCCTGGCTGAAAGCCTTGCGCATTCTGGGTATGCAAATCCCCTTTTCACTGCTGGCGCTCTATTTTCAAAGCTTGAATGGCGTCTTCTGGGCCAGATTGCTCTCGGACATCCTGGGTGCCATCATCACCATGGCGTTCGCCTGGCAAATGCTCCGCCAGCTGCCGATAGAAAATTTGTCTACAGAAGCCGTAATGCAAACATAGAATCGGGTAAAAGCACCCTGCTTATCAATCCTGTTTTTTTATCCAAGGAGTTATACTCTTTTCTGGCTACCCATCATTCAAAATAACACACCAGTGCTTGACAGTCACTTTTACTGAAGACCAAACCGAATGCAGTGACTTTCAGCCCCGGGGGTTTCGGCTAAATACGAACTTCAGGTTAAGGTAACCGTTGATACACCCGGACATAATCAATTTCAAAATCGCGGGGATACTCCAGGTTTGGATCAATCTCTCCAATCCATCCGGAATACTGAAACAGAGCCAGCAGAATAAACATTTTGCCCGGAGGTGTTGGGCCTTTGTACTGATGGGTCTTTTCTCCGTCAAAGTACCAAGAGATTTCCCCTTCCTGCCAATCCACCGCCCAAACATGAAAGTCTTTACTAACATCTGTTGCCAAAGTATGCAGGCAGTGACCCGTTTCAGTAAAATGCACATTGAGATCCACTTTGCTTTCGGTATCGCTGATATGGCGTCCCTGCTGTTCGAAGATATCGATTTCAAGTACACCATCGCCCTGCCCTTTGCGCTTCCCATCCGGCGTATATTCCTGAAGCGTCGGATCGCAGTGATGCAACCAGAAGGCACTTAACAAACCACTGCCGCGAGGACAACGGGCACGAATCTCAAACCAGCCATATTTCTGTGAAAATTTTTCCAGAATCTGATACTCCTGCGCGGTTTTTCCGAAACGGTGATCCGATGTCGTCAGGCAACTGACACAGGGAACGCTTTTCTGCGGGCGAAACGGGAGGTCTTCAGTGATTCTCAGTTTCAGCAGGCTATCTTCGATGACATAATGTGCATTATGGTCATGCCAGCGACTCGGGATCCCCAGCCGTTGAAAGTATTCTTTGCGCCCAGAACGGTAGGCTGGATACCAGTACATGTCATTGAGTTGCGGACGACCAAATTCATCGTGAAAAGTAAGCTCCCAGCCTGGTTTGTCTGGAACACTGCTTTGCTGAATACCCTGTTTTGACATTTGCTTTCCCTCCTTTGATAACAAGCAGAGCCCATTGTTTTTCTGGAATGCTCAACTTCACGATGGGCTACTCGACAGCGATTCGCAAAGAAACGAATTCCCAACAGCCGGTGCCAAAAGCACAGATACAAAGATCGCCGTATCAGGGGCCTCGCCGGAGTAGAAAGCGAGGTAGTGTGTGCTCCTGATTGCGGTAGCGTTCACGTTGCCCGAATCGCTCTCAATCCGACTGCCTGTGGCGATCGCCTCGGAAACAGGCCAGTTGAGCGGATTGCCGAACACGCTGTCCGGATCGGCGACTCGACGCCGAAGAACACCCCTACCACGCTGATAATAATAGTTACTCAACAAACCGGTTTTAGCGTCGAGGATCAGACTCGGTGTGGAGGCACAAACATCGTCGATATTTGTTTGTGCACGCGTCCACGTCGCACCGTAGTCAGTAGATACCATTTGGAATTGAGATCGCCTCGAGGACAGATCCCCTCCCTCCGTCCGCCCGACTGCGAGAATCCTGCCATTGCCGAGATAGACAGCGGAGGGCTCGGTCGGCCACTGCGATTTGGCCAGCCCAGACTCAATGGTGGTCTGTGTCCAGGTTGCGCCATTGTCACTGCTGGTAAGCTTTCCCCACGAGTGACTTGGACCATTGTCATTGTAGCGCCCTGCGAACCACAGCGCCATGAGTCCACGCTTGGGAACCGCGAAGATATCGGTAATCTGCATGGGTATCACTGCGAGCTTCGGTGTCGCCACGAGCTCGAACGTCACACCATCCCTGCTGCGGTACAGGTCGTGGTTCCAGTCCTTTCCGATGCGACGCACCCAAAGAAACATCGCCTCTGTGGAATCCAGCCCCTTCCCGACAGTGACCTCGCCATAGCACGGCGTGTTGGCAACAACTGTTTCTGCCGTCCACGTCTTTCCGTTATCCATGGATGTACGTGCGTACACAGCGCGGATGCCTTCATCGATCGTGTGCTCCGTGCCTCTGCTGTACACGCAAACCAGCTTTTCTCCAATGGACTGAATCATCGGCCACGAATTATAACCGCTCACGTTCTGCACGACATAGGGCTTCGCGAGAGCGTCCAGGGGAGTCACCTTGACCAGTGCCAGGCCAATGGACTTGGTAAACGAGTCAGGGGAATCGGCAGGCTCCCGCTGCACACACACCAACAGGGGCGCGTTTGGCTCCACTTGGTAGTAAGACTCCAGGAGAATGGTTCGGGTGTTAAACACCATCGCGGGGAGTGCTGTTCGCCTGGAATTACCCAGAGCATACTGGGACGTGAAGGCAGTATCCTCCAGCATCTGCGACAGCTGAACTCTAAAGACATTCTCATCGATGGGGCTCGTCACCGGATTCATGCTGGTCACGACGATCTCGACCTTCACGGCAGCGCACTCGCTGGGCAAGTCGGTCACCAATCCGGCGACAGACTGTCCGGCAGTTGAATTCGAGAATGACCACACGGGAATGTGCGTGGAGCCATTCGACAAGTTCACGAGCGAAGGTCGCCCCGTAGCGATCGACATATTATTTGCACTCAGGTAGATCGAAGCTTCCGCCCCTCTGTCAGAAATTCGCTTCGCAGCTGATTCACTGGGCCTGGGTACTTTTACTTTCTGGCTGCCTTCATCCATTGCGTTTTCTCCAAAACAATATCTCAACATGCTCTTCACGAGTGCGAGTACAATAAAATGGTTTGTGTGCTCCACAGGAAAAGCTTATTTGAATAGGATGCCGTTCAACTTGTCAATTATTTCAATTCAACGGCTCCGTTCATGTCCAAGAACGTTAAAACGATCTTGACGAATTCGGCGGGTGATTCATAAATCAGGCGGTGTGTCGCGTTTTTGAATTGCACCAGCCATGCCCCCGGAATAGCAGAAGCCAGCGTCTTTGAGCTTTCTATTCCCACCACAGTATCCGAAGTTCCAACGATCAACAGAACCGGATTGCTTATGAAAGACATTTTGTCCAAGGGCGTCTTCCAATGGGTTGTAGCTTCAAGTTGTCGCCGAACGGTTGGGTCATCAGGTATTTTACCCTTCAAGGCTGTAGCCACATTTCTTCCATCTGTGGAAGTTGCATAGATAATTGCTTTATTAAGTCGCTGCGGATACTCCATCAATAATTTCTGCGTGATCGTACTCCCCATGGAAAACCCAAGTACACTTGCCTTTTCTACTTTAAGGGTGTCAAGAAGGGCCACGACATCATCCGCAAACAATTTATAGGTGAATGTTTCATCGTTGGCTGTGGTATATCCCATGCCCCGGTTGTCCAGCATGATCAGTTGATATTCCTTCGATAGGGCTTCGATTGCCTCTTGAGGCCAGCCAGCCATTGTTCCACCCAATCCCATAATCATCACGAGAGGCTCACCCGAGCCCACCAGTTTGTAACCTATATCGATTCCATTCGCATGGACCCG
>JBAXYW010000187.1:0-8095 GCA_041670605.1 Lentisphaeria bacterium | reverse complement strand
CAAGGCTAGCAAATAGAACAGAATACGCTTTTTGGGATAACCATGCAAATCGACTATTGTTATGTAATGAATGTGCTCAAAACTTCATTTTTTTTAGGTTAAGTTAGCGCGGATGGGTGAGGACGCTAGCGCTGCATAGCTCATGCTTGCGCAATAGTGCTAGAGAAAAGAAATCTTCTATACCGATGGATTTTCTCGGGAACGCGAGCTACAAGCACGCTAAAATGACGCAGCCTGAAGGTGTATTACCAACACCACCGTGGACAGAAAATAGGAAACGGTTTATCTACTGTTCTGCGGGCGCTCGCTTGCCAGCGCCATTACTAAACGTTGTCACCCCGCACTAACAATGCGGCATAAGCGCCGTCGTGCCATATATCGGGGAAGAGTTGCTCCTCCCGGATCAGTTTGAATTCCGGATGTTGGTTTAAGAAACGTGCGATCTGGACAAAATTTTCTTCGGGTTCTATGCTGCAGGTGCTATAGACCAGGCGTCCTCCGTTGCAGAGCAATCCGGCGGTATTTTCCAGAATACCACTCTGTAATACCAGCAATTCTTTCAGTTTCTGTGCATTATACGTCCATCGCACATCCGGTCGTCTACGGATCACGCCGGTATTACTGCAGGGGACATCGAGCAGCAAGGCCTGCAGGCTTTGCGCCGGCAGATCTGGCTTCTGCGCATCTCCCACTGCAATCTCGACATTTTGATAAGCCGCCAGGTTTTCTCGTACCCGTTGCAGACGACTTTCAGAGCGATCGCGACAAAATAGCTTGCCCTGCTGTTGCAATGCTTCTGCCAGCAGCAAAGACTTACCACCGGGTGCACAGCACAAATCGCCGACCTGCTCGCCAGGTTTCACGGCCAATAAAGCCGGTGCCAAAAGAGTCGAGGGATCCTGCACATAAAATTCCCCTGGGGTTGACAGCAGTTCGGACAGATTCACAGCCTCGCCTCCTGCAAAGTGATAAAAAGCAGCTTCTGGAGCCCAAGGAAAAACCGGGAGTCTTTCAAGAACTCTGGGGACTTCCCGGAAAGCAGTTTTGCAACGCCGTAGAAGGATGTCAGCCGGGCGCTGCCAGAGTTCCGCCCAGGCCTTGATCGTCTCGAACGGCCAGATTTTCCGCCAGTGTTGAAATAAATCCGCTGAGAGTTCCAGATGAACATGCTGCGGGGCCTCCAGAAATTCTGCAGGCACATTTTGGCCTTCTGCAATAGCTGCCAAACGACGCAACAAGGCATTGACAAAACCTGCTTCCGAACGAGAATACTGCACCTTGACAAAGCCGGTTGCCGTATCGACCACAACTGCGGCGGGCAAACCATCGAGATAAAACATCTCCGCCAAAGCCCACCAAAGCACCCGACGCAGACGTGGCCGGATTTTGCCCTCGCTGTATTTATCCAGCAGAAAATCAAAAGAAGCCCGGTGCCGGCTGATCGTAAACAACAAATTCTGTATCAGAGGACCCAGTCCGCCAGCATCCTGCTTGGGCAAAGCAAACTCATCCTTGCTACTGGATAAGATCGCCAAAACCAACTTAAGCACCTCGCTGGCTGCCGATTTTTTGGAAAAAACTTTATTACCGGGAAAATTTTGCATAATTTACGAATTCAACCTTCGTTTTCAGTGGAAAAGAGATTATAGTAAGAATCTCTATCTGGACACATGGGGACTACACGGCCACGTTATAAAATAAGTCCCTTTTCCGGAAAACACGAATTAGAAACAGGAATCTGTACTATGAAAAAAAAATCCACGATTCATTTGTTGCTTGCCAGTAGCAGTTGCCTTACAACTGCTTTGCTTTGCAGTTGTGCCAACCTGGGAGCGACTGAACCCGTACTGAGCAATAATCCAGCTCCGATAAAATCCACCTACCATCTCAGCGGTGAAAGTCGGCTTTCTACCCGGGAAGTCCAATCTGCTCCCCTGACTGTGGCGCAATATGATGACTCCAGCCTAGTGCGGGAACTGGCTGCCTTGCGCGCCGATTTCCGAGTTTTACAGGAAGAAAATCAAAAAGTAGCCTTTCGCATGGAAAACCTCGAACGGGAAAACCTGGCGAAAGACGCCCAGCTCAAAGAACTGCAGAGCCTCCTGTCCGTCCTTGATGGTCAAGTTGCTTCTGCAGACAAACAATGGAGTGAGCGGATGGAAAACCTGAGACGTAACATGGATGCCGAACGCGAACAACGCCAGCGAGAGCTCGAAAGCCTCAGCTCAAATGTCGCCAATGAACTCTCACGTGTCCAAAACAAACCAGCCCCCCAACCAGCCCCCCTGACGCACAGCGGCAAATTTAAAGAAATCGTTATCCAGAAAGGCGATACGCTCAGCACCATCGCGGTCACCACCGGCACGACCGTCCTGCAACTTAAACAATTAAATGGCTTACAAAGCGACCAGATTCGAATTGGACAGACCCTGAGAATTCCAGTTAAATAAAAGTTGCTTGGCAGCAGCTGATGCGTTGCTCTGCCCGTTTCATAACCATTTTGATCCAGTTCCCATATTCCAAATATATTCCCCTTAGCGTGAAAGAACGACCATGGAAAAATTGCAACAGGATATCCTGGCTCTACTGCGGCGGAATGCCAGAATTTCCACTCAGGAAATTGCTGACAGACTGAACAGTACAGTCGAAACCGTAGCTGCGTTGATTAAAGAAATGGAAGAGGAGCACCTGATTCTGGGTTACACGGCGATTATCGCTCAGGAAGCCGAAAAAAATGAAGTACGAGCGATCATTGAAGTACAGGTTCAACCGAAACGGGATACCGGCTTTGACAACATTGCCAGAAGTCTCGCGCGTTTCCCGGAAGTCATTGCCGTTCATCTGGTTTCAGGTTTATATGACCTGCGCCTTGAAGTCGTCGGCAATTCCCTTCAGGATGTCGCTTCCTTTGTCGCCAGTAAACTCTCCTCTCAGGATGGAGTAAAAGCAACTGCAACGCATTTCCTGCTGAAGAAATACAAGGAAGCAGGCATAGAATTGAGCAAGGATGAACAACATGAAAGACTCAAAATCACCCCATGATTGGGTGGCTAAACATATCGCATCCCTTCCGAAAAGCGGGATTCGTGATTTTTTTGAATTAGTAAATTCGATGGGCGACGTGATTTCCCTCGGCATTGGCGAGCCGGATTTCACCACGCCTTGGCATATCCGGGAAGCGACCATATACGCTTTGAACCGCGGCTTCACCAATTATACGTCAAACTTGGGTGACCTGCGACTTCGCAAAGCCGTCTGCAACTATGCAAAAGAAAATTTCGCTATGTCCTGCCGTCCGGATACGGAATGCATTATCACGGTTGGCGTCAGTGAAGGCTTAGATTTACTGTTGCGTGCGGTACTGAACCCTGGGGATGAAGTACTGTACCATGAACCCTGTTATGTTTCCTATGCGCCAAGCATTCGCATGACGCACGCCGTTCCGGTTCCGGTACAGACCACTGAAGCGCATGATTTTGTGCTGCAAGTCGCTGATTTGGAGGCCAAAGTCACTCCTCGCACCCGTGTTCTTATGCTGAATTATCCCAACAATCCGACGGGGGCGGGTCTGACTCTGGAAGATAAAAAGGCTCTGGCAGACTTTGCCATCCGGCATAATCTGTTGGTGGTAAGTGATGAGATTTACGAAGAGTTGAACTACATTCCCCGTTGCCCAAGCATTGCTTCATTACCGGGAATGAAAGAACGCAGTGTGTTGCTCAATGGCTTCAGCAAAGCCTTTGCCATGACCGGCTACCGAATTGCCTACGCCCTTGGTCATCCCGCCATCATTGACGCCATGATGAAAATTCATCAATATTCCATGCTATGCGCTTCGAGTATTGCTCAAGCGGGTGCTCTTGAAGCGTTGCAAAATGGACAAGAGCCACGTGAAGCAATGCGGACGGAATATGAACAACGTCGCAATGTGATTGTCAGACGGCTCAATGAAATGGGCTTAACCTGTTTTATACCACGTGGAGCGTTTTATGTCTTCCCCTGCATCCGTTCGAGCGGCCTGACTTCCTATGGCTTCGCCACCCGTTTGTTGCAGGAGAAAAAAGTCGCTGTCATCCCCGGAACGGCCTTCGGCGCCTGCGGGGAAGGTTTTGTACGTTGCGCCTATGCAACCTCGTTGGAGGATATTGAAACCGCCATGCTGCGAATCCGGGAATTTCTGGCGGAGCTCTAAAGCCTTTCGAACATGCATATCCTCACCAATACCTTCCACATTTTTGAGTTCCCGGCTCGCCCCGGGCAACTCGTAGAGCTTGATATGGGGTGCGGCAAAGGCAGCTTCACCATGGCATTGGCACAGCGCTACCCAGAACGCCTGATTCTGGCCAGTGATGTCATGATTGGGCGTTTGGCCACTTTTGAAAAGAAAAGCCAGCAACAGGCTCTGACAAATCTGCTGTTGCTGCGGGCATCCAATCTGGCTCTAGCCTCCTTTCAGCTGCCGCCACAAAGCATCGACCGCATCCATCTGCTCTGTCCCGATCCTTGGCCTAAACGACACCACCAGGTCAAGCGCCTAGTCTGCACGGATTTTATCAACCGCCTGACCCGTATTCTCAAACCCGGAGGCATTGTCCATCTTTCCACAGATCATGCCCCCTACTTTGAAAACTGGCTGAAAATGTTTGCCCAAATAGCGGATTTCGTTGATGCCCCAGATGGCATTGCAGACATTGCGGATTTGAAAACAGATTTTGAATTACAGTGGAATGCACAGGGAATTCCGGTGCAACATCTAGCCCGAAAACTTCAGGCATAAAAAGGTTCTTTATTAAAAACTCAAAAAGGAGTTCAAAACATGATTCGCTACGCCATTATCGGAACTGGCCGTATGGGGAATGCTCACGCCAGCCAACTCATCCACATTGAAAATGCGGAAATTATTGGAGCCTATGACCTGCTACCAGAACGCACCCAAGAATTTCAGAAAAAATTTGGCGGCAAAGCTTGTACCAGTTTGCAGGAATTGCTGTCTCTTCCCGAGCTGGATTGCCTGATTATCACCACCCCGACGCCCTGCCATCTGGAAGCCATAACCGCCGCCAAAGCCGCCGAAAAAAATATTTTCTGTGAAAAGCCTCTTTGCCGCACCCGTGAACAAGCCGCCCAGATACAGACCAGCTTGCAGAATTATGACCAGCTTTTCACCGTCGGCTTTGTTCGCCGTCATATGAGTAAATCTCTGAAAGTACGTGAAATTCTTACAGCAGGCACCTTAGGTCGCATCCGTTACTGCAATGTCGATTTACCCCTGGGTGTTTACAAACGTATGCCCGGGGACTGGTTTGCCGACTTTAACAAGTGTGGCGGAGCCACCTTGGATATGCTGGCGCATCATATTGACCTGTGCAATTGGTTCTTTGGCAAAGCGGAACGGGTTTATGCCTCAAGCCTGCTGATGGATCCTGCCCTACCCTTACCGGCAGATTATGTTGCCTCCATCGTCAACTACAAGTCCGGCGTCATCTGCAATATGATGTGTTCCTGGCAGCGCTATGGCCGCAGCAACGAAATGATGGAAATTTATGGTGAACAAGGTGCCATAATGATGGATCGTAGCGACAATCTGACTCTATACCATGCCGATGGCAGCAAGGAAATCATCGATTCCACGCTCGATTTTCCGGCACCAAAAGCTGTCGGCCAGGGCGTGGAACAAGTCAATGCCGCCTCTGGTTTCTTTCGGGAATTTCAGAATCTAACCAATGCCTTGACTGGTCAAAAAGTGGACTTGCCGACAATCCAGGATGCCTGCAACAGTACGATGCTCAGCCTCGCGATGATCGAATCCGCTCAAACCGGAAATCCCGTTTCCCTCTAAAAAATTCGTCATGAAGAGTCTCTCACCCCTGCGAATAGGAATCGCCCAACTCTGCTCCAGGGCGGAGCCAAAGGACAATCTGGAGCAGATTCGGCTCTGCCTGGAAACCTTATCCAAGCAACAAGCTGATTTGAGCGTATTTCCGGAATATTGCTTTTGCCTGGGCAGTTTTGAGCGCATGCTGCGGCATGCCGCTTCGCCCGGTCATTGGCAGGAACTGCTCGGTAAGCTCTGCTGTAGTTATCAGTCCGCCGCGGTCTTCGGGGGTGTGACGATCATCGAAAATGGGCATTATTACGACTCTTCGTTAGCCTTTTCAGCCAGCGGAGAGTTGCTGGCTCGTTATGACAAGCGCCATTTGTTCAGCTGGAACGATAAAACAGAAAAGCGCCTGCAGGAAGGAGAAGTATTCACGCCCGGCAACACCTCCCCAACGCTTTTTCGCTTGCATGGGTGGAAAATTGCTCTGACGATCTGTTTTGATCTGCGTTTCCCGAGCTTCTGGCAAAGCGCGACTCCCCATCCAGATCTTTTTCTCTGCACTGCCGCATTCACGCATAAAACCGGACAAGCGCATTGGCAAACCCTGCTGCAGGCTCGTGCCATTGAAAATCTCTCTTTCGTTACCGGCATTGGGCAAGGCGGCAGCAACCCGGAAACCGGCCTCGAACTGCATGGGCATTCCATACTCTTTGATCCTTGGGGCGAAATCACCGGTAGCCTACCTCACCGCCAGCCGGACAATCTCTGCCTCAGCCTGGATAAACAATTACTGAAAGACTGCCGCGAGCGCTTGCCGGGCTGCGCTTTCACTTCTGCTGCTAAAACGCAGGATTTGGATCTCCTATGCCGCCGTTGAAATCTATATGCATCCCCGCAGCTCCCCCGGTCGATGTCACAAATTTTCTTCCTCTGATCGATCATCCTTTATTTCAGAGACTTCGTCATCGCAAGCAATTAGGGATCAATGAGCTGGTCTTTCCCGGGGCTCTGCATTCCCGCTTTGAACATGCCCTGGGAGTGCTTTCTCTGACGCAACGACTTTGCCGGATTCACTCCTTTAGTCCAGCAGAAAACCAATTATTGCAGGGCTTTGCTTTGCTGCATGATCTGGGACACGGCCCCTTTTCCCATCAGATCGAACCCGTCCTGTCGCAAAATCATCATCAGATTGGTCAACAACGCATTCAGGAACTAGCTGCCCCCCTGAGCAAATGCGGCTTAGATCCCCAGGAACTCAGCGAAATGCTGGCAGGAAGACATCCGCTGGCCTGCTGGATTTCAGACCGCAACTTGGGCACCGACAAACTGGACTATCTGCACCGGGACGCCCTCCATATCGGTTTCCAGGGTACCCCGGATCTGGAAAAAATCCAATTCCACACGGAAATGACCCCTGAAGGTCTGGCCATCCGGGAAAAATTGATTGAGGATGCCAAACAGCTGCAGAAATTTTATTCTTATCTGCATCAGCATGGTTATCTCAACAAAACCGCCCTTGCGGCGCAACGGATACTGCAGCGTGCTGTGCAAGAAGAATTGCTGATGAGCGGATCAAACGGCACTGAACTCTGGGAGATGATTGACCGCCAACTGCTCTCCTGGCTGGAGAATGCAGCTTCTCCCTTGAGCCGAAATCTGGCCGCCCGCCTGGAAACACGGCAAATTCATCGCACCTTCCTGGCACTAAAACCAGCCGGCTATGCTTTCGTAGAAAATTGCAATAACAAGGACCTGCAGGTTTTTGAATGGAGCCGTGCGGAATTAAACAAATTCAGCCATTGCCATCAAGACATCCAACGACTTCGACAACTGGAAGATCAGCTCGCGGAATCTTGCGCTTTACAGCCCGGTGAACTGCTCTGCGCGGTCATGCCATATTTTACCAAACTGATCCCTAAAGACCTTCGCGTCTTTACCGGCACCCCCAGCAAAGATTACTGGTTGCTCGAACAGGATAAAGACCATACCCGTTCGCTGGAAAGTGACTACTTGAGAACCTTCGCCGTCCGAATCCTGGTCATCCCGGAAAAACGCGCACAACTACTCCCCTTGGCTCCGCAAATCAATGCCGCGCTCAAAGAACGCTGCTGAAATTCGCTCTCGCCGCCGACCTCTGCGACCAGAGTCTCCCCAGAATGTGCCCGGAGCTTCCAGCTCCGGATCCGCTCCCCAGAATGTGCCCGGAGCTTCCAGCTCCGGATCCGCTCCCAGAATGTGCCCGGAGCTTCCAGCTCCGGATCCGTCCCCCAGAAT
>JBAXYW010000186.1:0-8101 GCA_041670605.1 Lentisphaeria bacterium | reverse complement strand
CAAGCCGGATTTTACGTATGATCTTTCCACCTATGCGGTTTCAGCGGAATCGTTTCCCTTCGCGATTTGGAGCCGGCTGAGCCGCAAAGTCTTATCCGAAGAAGGGGAAAAATTAGTCAACAGCACACCATCCAAGGGCATTTTTAGTTTACGCGAGCAGATTGCTGCTTATTTGCTGAATTACCGCGACATTCATGTTCATCCGGAACAGGTACTGATTGGTGCTGGCACCGAATGGGTTTTCAGCCTGCTCATGCAATTGCTGGGACCGAGGAAGCATTTTGCCATTGAGAATCCCGGTTACGGTAAAATTTGGCGTATTCTGAAGGCTTATGGTCTGAATATCGTGCGCATTTCGATGGGCGATGAGGGCATTGATCTGGCAGAATTGCAACGTGCCAAGCCAGATGTTGTACACATTACGCCTTCCCACCATTTTCCGCTCGGCGTCATCATGCCGATTCAGCAACGCCTGGCGTTGCTGAATCTGGCGGAACAGCTGGATTTTTATATTATTGAAAATGATTATGACTGCGAATTCCGTTTTGGCGGGCGTCCGATTCCGGCCTTAAAAAGTCTGAATAAATCGGAACGAGTTATTTACATTAACACCTTTGCTAAAACTCTGGCTCCCTCTCTGCGCATCAGCTATATGGTATTGCCGCAGCCCCTGCTGGAGAAATATGATCGTGATTTTTCCTTTTATTCTTGTACAGTTCCCGGCTTTGAACAATATGTGATGTCCCGTTTTATGAGTGAAGGGCATTTTTCCCGTCATCTCAACCGGATGAAAAGCATTTACAAGATCAAACACAATATGCTTCTGCATGCACTGGAAAATAGCGCCTTCGGCAACAATCTGCGAATCACTGGCAAAAATGTCGGGCTGCACTTTCTGTTGCAGCTCAGTTCCGGGTTGAGCGAAAAAGAAATGCTGGAAAGGGCTTTGCAGCGAGGCATCCAATTGACCGGCCTTGCGGATTTCTACAGTCAGAAAAAGGGGATTCCCTGTAGTACGGTTGTCATTGGTTTTGCCCGTTTGGCAGACCAGGCCATTCCGGAGCTAGTTAAGAAGCTGGAATCAGCCTGGTGCTGATGAACCGCTATCAGACCTGGCTGTAGCCGCCCAAGAAGACAAAGCTTTCATTGGACTGGGAAAGTTCATTCAAGAGTTGGATGATCTCCGGGGAATACAAGGAGGATTCGAAATCCAAGTAGAACAGGAATTCGAAATCTCGGCCTTCCACCGGGCGGCTTTCCAGTTTGAGCAGATTGACACCCAGGGCTGCGAATTTGGCAATTAGGCGGTACAAAGAGCCAGGTTCGTGGGAAACCGAAACCATGATGCTGATCCGGTTTGCCCCCGGGAAGATCGCCATTTCTTTCCCGATACAGATAAAGCGGGTGTAGTTGCAATCGCTATTCTGGATATCCGCCTTCAATTTGCTCAAACCATAAAGCCTAGCACAATTTTCCGATGAAATTGCTGCGACTTCCGGAGAAGCGGCTTCGGTGACTTTTTTGGCGGCCACGGCGGTATTTTCACAAACACTGAGCTTTACCCCGGGCAATTGTTTCAAAAAGTTGCCACACTGCCAGAGTGCTTGTTCATGCGAATAAATCTCCTTGATCTGCTTGAGCGTGGCACCGGGTTTACCCAACAACACATGATTGATCTGCATTTTTACGCTACGCAAGATATAAAAGTGGTAATTTTTCATCAAGTCATAGACTTCGCTGACCGTACCATGCAAGCTGTTTTCAATCGGCAGAATGCCAAATTTGCAGAGATTCTTTTCTACGGCCTGAAAGACGCCGGAAAAGCTGTTGAAGAACATCACATTGCCGGTGGAGAAAAGACGATCGGCGGCCAACTGGGAATAAGCTCCTTCAATGCCCTGACAGGCAATCGAACCCTCCGTTGGAAAAATTTTTGGTGTGTTTTCCGTTGCTTTTTCGATTTCTTTGCCGAGCGAAGCTTCTCCGGCCATCAAGCGGTCCTGATAGGAACGGCTCAGATCGAACAGCATGCGGAAAAGGACCTGCGAATACGCCCCCAACTCTTTGCTGGACCCCGCCGCGATACGACGCAGAATCTCCCGTTCCCGGCCTGGATTCAATACTGGGGAGTTCAGCTTTCGTTTATGTTCTCCGATTTCCCGGCTCAATTCCATTCGGTCATTGAAAAGGCGGATCAGCTGATCATCAATCTGATCAATCTTTTGTCGGCAATCTTTGATATCCATTTGCGTTAACTCCTTATTTTTTGCTTAACTCATCAATTTTATGTTTCAATTCCCGGCCTTCTTTCAGCAAAGTCCGGAGTTCCTCTTTGCGTTGATTGACGATCACTTCCCGATAGCGTGTCAGATTTTCGATCAAGCAATCAATTTCGGCGCCAAGGAACTCCTGGTTCTGCAGGAACAATTCTGTCCACATGCCTTCATGCAGTTGTGCCACCCGAGTCATATCGCGAAAACTGCCAGCAGAAAAACCAACATGGGAAGCTGCGGTCGGGCTTTTCATGTAACTACTCGAGACGATATGAGCCAATTGGGAGGTATAGGCGATGATGCGGTCGTGTTCTTCCGGCGTAGTCAGGGTAATTTTGGCGAACCCGAGGCTGAGAAAGAAGCGCTTGGCAAATTCCAGCTGCCGGATATCGCAATCGTGTCCGGGTGTCAGAATCATCGCCGCTTTGCTGAAGAGTTTTTCGCTGGAGGCATCAAAACCCGAACGTTCAATCCCCGCCATCGGATGCCCTCCGATAAAGTTGAAATGATGCTTTGCTGCCAGTTCAAATCCAACTTTGCAGATGCGTTGTTTAGTTCCGCAGCAATCGACGACCAAGGCTCCGGCTTTCACCGATTCGGCGTGCTGTTTCAGCCATTCTTCGGCAGCCAGAGGATGTAGCGCCAGGATCAGCATATCGCAAGATTTCAGGTCATTTTCCGAACACACCTCATCGATCGCCTCGAGCAGTTTTGCTTTCAGGCGGACACTCTCCTTGATGTCCATTCCCAGAATCCGATGTTCGGTATTCTGTTTCGCCGCTTTGGCGATTGAACCGCCAATGAGCCCCAGTCCGATAACTGCGATATTCACTGTCTTGCTCCTTCCCGGACAATGGCGGCGATTTTAAGGATTCGAGGTACCAGTGCTGCAAATCCTTCCGGTGTCAACGATTGGGCACCGTCACAAAGGGCATGTGGGGGATCATTATGCACTTCGATAATGAGTCCATCTGCTCCGGCGGCCGTTGCCGCCAGCGACATCGAGGGAACCAGAGCAGCCACTCCAGTTGCATGGCTGGGGTCTACAATCACCGGCAGATGGGACAGTTTTTTGAGGATTGGTACTGCGGAGAGATCCAGTGTATTGCGGGTATGGGTTTCAAAGGTACGAATCCCACGTTCACAGAGGATGACCCGCTCATTGCCGCTGGCCATGATATATTCTGCGCTCATCAACAGTTCTTCGATCGTACTGGATAGTCCTCGTTTGAGCAGAATCGGTTTGGACGTTTTCCCCAAGGCCTTGAGCAGCTCGAAATTCTGCATATTACGGGCGCCGATCTGGATGATATCGACTTCGTCGAAAAGGGGCAACTGCGAGATGTCCATGATCTCCGTTATAACCGGCATACCAACCGCAGCTTTGGCTTTGAGCAGCAGCCGGATCCCCTCCCCTCGCAATCCTTGAAAGGAGTATGGTGAACTACGCGGTTTGAAAGCACCGCCCCGCAAAATGCTCGCTCCGGCGGCTTTAACACATTTTGCGACCTCGAACACCTGGGCTTCGGATTCCACCGAACAGGGACCTGCTATGATCTGAAAGTGCCCCCCACCAAGTTTAATCCCATTAATATCAATCACTGTATCTTCCGGATGAAACTTTCGGTTGCTGCTTTTGAAGGGTTCCTGGATACGCTTGACATTTTCGACAATATCCAGCGCCTGAATTAAATCGATGTCGACCGCAGAGGTGTCACCGACCAGACCAAGAACGGTGTAATTGGCGCCTTTTGAAACATGAATTTCCAAGGACATGCTTTTCAGCCAGTCCATCAGATTCTGCAGTTGCCTGACATCAGGATCTTTTTTCAACAGGACAATCATTACTTACTCCTTTATCTACATATCTCTGAAAAAACTTTAAAACAAGAAACCCCGCAGCGGGGATGTTCACTGCGGGGTTTACGAGGGTCTTATTCTCTGGTTCAATCCGATTACGCGAAGGTTTGAACCCTTGACCCGGGTACAACGAAACATCTCCCGGTTTTGCCACTAAAGTAATAATAGCCAAACCAGTCCAGAAAGTTCACACTGTTTAAACGGGTCAAAGTCATAATCGCAAACAACCATTAAAAAACGAAACGTTGTATAAATATATCGTATCCAAAAAGAGATGCAAGCTCGTTTGTCAAAAAAAACAAAAACGCGGCAAACAAAAAATTTGCCGCGTTTTTGTCAGGCCGTTTTATGTTGAGCCGTAGTTGGGTCGGATTTTCACATTCCTTTCATCATGGCTTCGACATCTGCAGCTGCTTTGGTAGTCGGGCGAATGTTAAAGTTTTCGACCAGGACTTTCAAGACACCTGGGGACAGGAAGGCTGGCAGGGTCGGCCCGAGCCGGATTCCCTTGATACCGAGGGCGAGCAGTGCCAGCAGGACGGTCACAGCTTTCTGTTCATACCAGCCGATATCGAAAGAGATTGGAAGTTCATTCAGGCTGGAAAGTCCGAAGACCTCTTTGAGCTTCAACGCGATGACCACCAGTGAGTAGGAATCATTGCACTGACCGGCATCAAGCACACGGGGAATACCGCCGATATCACCCAGCTTCAGTTTGTTGTAGCGGTATTTGGCGCAGCCTGCGGTCAGAATAATCGTATCCTTGGGCAGCGCTTCGGCCACTTCGGTAAAGTATTCGCGGGATTTATGACGCCCATCGCAGCCGGCCATGACCACAAAGCGTTTGATGGCGCCAGATTTAACTGCCGCGACTACTTTATCCGCCAGAGCCAGAACCTGGTGGTGTGCGAATCCGCCGACAATCTCGCCGGATTCAATCTCTGTCGGCGGTGGGCAGGTTTTAGCCAGTGCGATGATTTCCGAGAAATCCTTTTGTTTTCCAATCTCCCGGTCGGCGATGTGCTTAACACCGGGATATCCCGCCATACCGGTAGTAAAGATACGATCTTTATAGGCCGGCTGCACTGGGGTTATGCAATTTGTTGTCATCAAAATCGGGCCATTGAAAGAAGCGAACTCGATATTCTGGCGATGCCACGCGTTTCCGTAATTCCCGTACAGATGCGTGAACTTTTTCAATTCCGGATAATAATTTGCGGGAAGCATTTCGCTGTGCGTATAAATGTCTATCTCCTGATCGGCAGTCTGCTCAAGCAGTTCTTTCAGATCCAGCAAGTCGTGTCCGGAAATCAGGATGCCGGGACGCTTGCCAACGCCGATTTTTACAGAGGTAATTTCGGGGTTTCCGAAAGTACCGGTATTAGCGGCGTCCAGCAGAGCCATCGTCTTCACTGCGACATTTCCGCATTCCAGCACCAAGTCGATCAATTGCTGCGCCGGCAAATCTTTGGTAGTCGCTGCCAAAGCCTTGAAGACAAAAGCATAGATTGCCGGGTCTTCTTTGCCAAGCACGGCGGCGTGATCTGCATATGCCGCAATCCCTTTCAGACCGTAGGTCAGCAATTCCCGCAGTGAGCGAATATCCTCATTTTCGCAGGATAAAACACCGAGCGGTGCAGTACAGCCGCAGCAGCAACTTTGCAAAGCTTTGACTTTGTCAATCTGGCTTTGGATTTTTTCCGCATCGAAATTGGCATTAGTGATGGTCATGAAGAGAGATTGAACTGCCAGCAGTCCGGCCTCGTTCAGGTCACTGCGATCCTGATACTGGATAGCCAAAACCTTCAACTGCTGGAGAAGTTCATCCTGCAGATTCGCCACATCTTCTTTTTTGCCGCACATACCCTGTACATTGCAGCCGGTGTTTTTGAAGGTTTCCTGACATTGGTAACAAAACATGCTCATGGTTGTTTTCTCCTTATTTTTCGGTGCTTATTAAACCGTCGATGCCGACGGTATGGACAGTTATTGCAATCTGTTTGCCGGCCAGTTCCAGCGCCTTTTGCAGGATCATCACGGTTCCACCGCAACAAGGCACTTCCATTTTGGCAACAGTAATTGAACGAATTTTGTGCCGACGAAAGATTTCCGCCAGTTTTTCCGCATAATCATCCGAGCGTTGATCGAGTTTCGGGCAGAAAATGATCAAAATACGCCCGGCCAGTAACTGCTGATGAAAATCACCGATGGCATGCGCAACGCAATCCGCTGAGATCAGCAGGTCGGCATCCTCGAAGTACGCCGCTTGCGGATTGAGTAGAGCCAACTGCACCGGCCACTGCCGCAACTCGGAAGGAACCATCCCGGTTACTTTTACTGACAAAGTCGGAAGCGTTTTTTCCAGCACTTTACTCAAGGTCCCGGGGCAGCCGCACGCAAGCTTTTCTTGCTCTGGCACTGGCACTGGCAAATTTTTTCCCCGCAAGACGTCAACGGCCTGGGCGTAGAGCTTTTCCTCGCCATGCCCTTTCAGATGCTGCAAATGCGCTTTGATAGTATTCGGTCCCTGGGCAATAATGCTTTCCATGACCCGACGTTCATCATAGGCTTCGGCTTCCCGTTCCTCCACCGAAATGGCACCCAATGGACAATCTCCCACGCATGCGCCCAAGCCATCACAGAATAGATCACTGATCAAGCGTGCTTTTCCATCAATTAACTGCAAGGCACCTTCCGGACAATTCGGAATGCAGACCCCGCAGCCATTGCATAATTCCTCAGATATTTTAATGATCTTTCGTTTCATTGTCAACGCCCTCCTTGCCTCTTAAGGTCTTCTGCAAATCGTCCCATAATTCATCGCTGGTTTTGAGAAGATCAAAGCCCTGCTGAGACAAACCCCACTGCTTGATCAACAAGCGAACCGGACCCAGAATCAGGCGAAACATCATCTCCAGCCGAATGTCAGAACGAACACTGCCGTCGGCCTGCGCTTCTCTCAACATCCGGCAAAGATGCTCCTTATGACGATGCATCATCGAAAGCAGAAGATCGGAATACTCCGGATCGTCAATAAACTGCTCCTCTGAAAACAACACCTTCGCTAAAGCAGGCTTCTCAACGACTAAACTGAAACGACTCTTCACAAAAAGTTCAACCGCAGCAAGACCGCGAACATGCTTCCGGGAAATCTCATGAAAAACCGCATCAGACTCCAATTCAAACGATAAAATCATCGCCTTCACAATCTCAGCCTTGTTCAAAAAATGACGATATAAGGCCGGCTCCGTTACCCCTAACTCCCGGGATAACTTCTTAATCGTCAGACTCCCTAAACCGCCCTCTGCAGTAATTCGCAAGGCAACTGCAACAATCTCTAATTGATGTTTCCGTAATTCCATCGCTTAAATTCCTAATGTTAGTTAATGTTCACTAATTACTATATGCTGTTTTTATATCAAGTCAAATAAAACAAGAGAAAATTTTACGTATTCGGTCAGTAAATACTCCAGTGGAATTCCTCTTCCCTGTCAATGACCAGTCAAATTGGCACTAAATTTGTCATCCAAGGGGTACCCATAAAAAGCTGCCTATTATTGTATACTACTGTGCCAGCCATTTTTTTTGGGGGGGGAGGAGGGAAGCGATTTACGCAAAGCATTGGGTATGTGTACGTTTGTAGTTCAGCCTTTTAGGCTGCGTAGCTCCAGCGGGCTTTTAGCCTGCTTTTCCGCTCCCGCTTTCTGGAGTGCCTCACCGAGGTCCCCGCTTATGGGCGCTTGTCAGACGCCATATAATTGTTCCGGAAATTACGCCATATAAGAGGCCGGGGCAATGTATCGTTCCGGAACAATTAACTGTCATGAATATCTGAGTTTGTTGTGTTTCTTCAATATTCTTGATTTTATTTTTGTTTCTTACGGTTTTCTTCACGCCTTTTCTTCAGACTTAAAGACGAAAAAAGTATTCTTCGACCAGATATTCTTCCCTAGTGATTCATCCTGAAT
>JBAXYW010000185.1:0-8126 GCA_041670605.1 Lentisphaeria bacterium | reverse complement strand
GTGCGCGAGCTGAAGCTCACCTTTGACGCAGACTGAAGTCTGTACTACGAGCGCGAGCTGAAGCTCGTTTTTGACGCAGACTGAAGTCTGTACTACGTGCGCGAGCTAAAGCTCACCTTTGACGCAGACTGAAGTCTGTACTACGAGCGCGAGCTGAAGCTCGTTTTTGACGCAGACTGAAGTCTGTACTACGAGCGCTCTTGTCCAAGCATGATAAGGGGAGGGAACGGGGACGCAGGCTTGTACTACGAACCGGCTGGCGGAGAACGCACTTGCACATTTTCCGTTCTGCTGGCGGTCGCTTGCGACCGCTGGGAGCGGGAATGGGAAGGATTCGGAGCTAAAAGCTTTGCAATTGAATGTGGTTTTCCGGGGCTTTAATTTGACATCATGGTTATTAGAGATATACTAAAAACCGGTACGCATTGCACTACGTTCATACCGTGTCAAAAAGGAGAAAGCGATGACGAATTTACTGGAACAGGGTTTTTATCTTGGTCTTGGTGCTTTAAGTTTAACTGCCGGGAAAGCTGAAGAAGTAGTCAAGAGTGTGATTGACAAAGCTGGGTTAAATGAAGAGGATGGGAAAAAGGTCAGTGAGAAGCTGATTGAAGCCGGCAAGAACGCCAAGGCCAATCTTAAGGAACAGATTGAAGATCTTTTGCAGAAAGGCCATGTTGTCCTGCCCTGCCACAGCAGTATTGTCAAGCTGGAGAAACGGATTGCAGACCTGGAAGCCGAAATTGCCAAACTGAAGGGCGAATCCCAATCCTGAAACAGGGAAAGTCTTTGACAAAGGTGTTGTATGCGCGGTTACAGAGAAGCTGCGGAACAGGAATTTTTTTCGCTGTTCCGCGGGTATTTTGATTCAGAAAAAGATGCCGGCAAACAGCATGATCCTGCCAATTATTCACTGGATCGGATGTTTCCTTTGGCAGCTCTGGCAGGGAATCCAGAGCGAAAACTGCAGATTATTCATATTGCAGGAACCAAGGGTAAGGGCTCGACCTCACATTATATATCCAGCCTGCTGCAGGCCTGCGGTCAGCAAGTTGGTCTTTTTACCAGTCCGCACCTGGCAACAGTACGGGAACGCTTCCAAATCAATAATCAATTGATTCCCTATGACCAGCTGATTGCCGCCGGAAGAGAATTCTGCCAGCAACTGGTCACTGCCAACCTGCAACCAAGCCTGTTTGAAATTTTCACAATTCTGGCCTTGAAGATTTTTGCGGAAACGGGCTTGCATTGGGTGGTTTTGGAGACTGGGATTGGCGGGCGCCTGGATGCCAGTAATTATATTGCTGACCCCATTTGTACGGTTATTACACCGATCAGTTATGATCACATGGCTTTGTTGGGCTCAAGTATTCCGTCAATCGCGGCAGAAAAAGCCGGCATTTTGAAGCACGGCTGCCCTTTGGTATTGTCGACACAACCGTTTCCGGAAGCCGAAAGAGTCCTTCTTGACAGGGCAGCAGAACTTGGTTTAGCAGTGCATCGCCCGCAGCTCCTGCCGCCGGAAGGGATTCTGCCGGCGGCATATCCACCCTTTTTGAAAAGCAATTTTGCAGTTGCGCTAAAGGTGATCCAAGTACTTGGTTTGGTGCCTGACTGGGATATTTTCTGCTTGCCGGAATTACGAGCTCGTTGTGAAGTGATTCAAACAAATCCTTTGGTGATTCTGGATGCCGCCCACAATGCCGATTCGATGCAAAAGCTGGTTGCGGCACTGCAAACGCTTTACCCCGGCACACGTTTCACGGTCGTTCTGGGCATCGTTCAGGGCAAGGATGTCGCCGGAATGGTCGAAGCACTGAAAATGCTGACTGCGGATTTTATTCTGACCAATCCCCATACCAAAAAAGGTTCGGCACTGCCGCAATTGCGGGAATGCGCCGAAAAAGCGGGATTGAAAATTTTTGCAATCATTGACGATCTGCGAGAGAAAAGCCAGCTGCCGACGAATTGTCCGCTGTTGTTTACCGGCTCTTTTTTCACTGCCGTCATTGGAGAGAAGTTTTTTTCACCGGCGGAGGAAAAGGAACTGGAATGAATGTACAAATTCCTTATGGTAGCGGCAAGTTGACTTTTTCCTTAGCGGAGGCGGAATGCTCGGGGATTTTTCGTTCGGCGATTGAGCAGGAACGGCCTTCGCGGAGCGGGCTTGAGTTGCTGGAAGCGGCTCTTGCGCAGCCGATTGGCACGCCGGGCTTAGCGGAATTGGCACGCGGCAAAAAGTCGGCGGTGATTCTGGCCAGTGATCACACCCGCCCGGTACCCAGCAAAATCATTATTCCTCCGGTATTGCGGGAATTGCGTCGGGGGAATCCGGAGATTGAGATCACGATTTTGATCGCCACGGGGTTTCATCGCGGCTCGACAGAAGCGGAATTGCGCGGAAAATTCGGTGCTGCCATCGTGGAGCAGGAAAAGATTATTGTGCATGATTGCCGGGATGCGAGTTCTCTGGCCTTTGTAGGGATTCTTCCATCCGGAGGAGAATTATGGCTGAACAAACTCGCCTTGGAAACGGATCTATTGCTCTCGGAAGGCTTTATTGAAGCGCATTTTTTTGCCGGATTTTCCGGCGGCAGAAAAAGTGTTTTACCGGGGATTGCGGGTCAAACGACGGTATTGAGCAATCACTGTTCGGCCTTTATCGATTCCCCCTTTGCGCGCACGGGGAACCTGCAGAAGAATCCGATTCATGAAGACATGCTTTGGGCAGCCAAACAGGCGAATCTGCGCTTTATTGTCAATGTGATTCTGAATGGGGAAAAAGAGATTGTCCGTGCGGTTGCGGGGGATCCCTTTGCAGCCCATGCTGCAGGTTGTTCCGAACTCGAGCGACTTGCCCAGATTACGGTACCGGAAAGCGGGATCGTCATCACCAGCAATGGGGGCTATCCCCTGGATCAGAATATCTATCAGGCAGTCAAAGGCATGACGGCAGCCGAAGCAGTTGTCGCACCCGGCGGCATTATCATCATGGTTGCAGCCTGTCAGGATGGCCATGGAGGCGAAAAATTTTTTCGCACGCTTTCCGAAGCCGAATCTCCGGCAGCTGTTTTGGCGGAGTTGCGCAGTATTCCGGCGGAAGCGACGGTACCGGATCAGTGGGAGAGCCAGATTCTGGCGCGGATTTTGGCCAAGCATCCAGTCATTCTGGTCAGTGATCAATGTGATCACACGATGATTCAAGCGATGCATATGCAAGCTGCCAGCACGCTGGATGAAGCCTTAGCGCTGGCGCGGAAACAAAGCGGGCCGGCAGCAAAAGTCGCGGTGATTCCGGATGGTGTTTCGGTCATCGCCAGAAAAGCATAAGGAACTGCGGTTGGGATGTCTGTAACAGGAAACACAGCAGCACACTTATCAGCAGCCGTAGCGCCTGCGACACACGACGGACAGGAGCGGGAGCGTTTCCGGGTGCCGGCTTTTGTAAGTTGTAAGTTGTAAGTTGTGGGGGGACGGGAGCGGGGACGGGAGCGGGAGCGGGGGCAGGGAAATGCGGGGGGAGGTTACTGACCGAATAGCGCCAGCGAAGCCTTGCTGCCATAAATCCTTGCTGCCATAAATCTTTACAATTCCGCTCTTTTTTTTAAAAGGCATTATATTAAAAAACTGGTATATGGATTACTGGTGTTTTTTGTTAAAAGGTATTCTTCAATGAAAATTTCTGAGTTACTAAAACCTTCTCTAATCAAGATGTCCTTGGATTCGGACAATAAGGACGAGTTATTTCCGGAGATGGTGCAGCTTTTCGTATCGGAGGGGCTGATCAAGGATCGCGCAACCGCGATCCGGGTTCTGGAAGAGCGCGAAGCAAAGATGTCCACTGGCATCGCCAATGGGCTGGGTTTGCCGCATGGGAAGCTTCCGGAAGCCAAACAGACCTTACTGGCCATGGGAATCTCCAAAGACGGAATCGAATACGATTCTCTTGACGGCGAACTGGTTTATATCGTCATTAGTATTTTTGCAGAACTGGAAAATCCGGGACAGCATATTCAGGTGCTGGCAGAAATTTCCCGCCTTTTTTCCATTCCAGGTTTCATGGAGAAAATCCGGGCTGCGAAAAGTTCATCCGAAGTATTGGACTGCATCCGGAGTGAAGAATAGTTATGAACGACCTCCTGCAAAGAATGCTGGCCATCGACCAGGAAGCCGAAAAATTGGTTCAGGAAGCGGATACCGTTGCGGCAAAAATATTGCAAGACACCCGGCTTCAGATCAGCAAAGACCGCGAAGAAGCTCAGGCAACACTGATTGCAGAGTGTGACAGCATGCTCCTGGAGCAAATTGCAAAAGGGAAAGAAAAAGCGGATCTGGAGCTGAAAAATGCGGACCTGGAGCTCGACTCGCGACAAAAGATTTTCGTTGAACGCATCTCCCGCCTGAAACCCGAAATTCTTCGTCATCTTCTTTTGCCCTCCTGATTTTTTTTGCGAATTTTCATGTCAGCATTTCCGTTACAAACCGGTTCCGATTTCATTTTTGCCAGGCTTCATGGCTTGTGGAGCAAAGCGGCTCATGGGGAACGTTTGCGCAAACTCACCGCTTGTGTAACCGAAGAACTCCTGCTCCAGTCACTGAACAATATCGGGCTGGAAATCAACCGGAACGAACATTTTCAAAAAAAGATTGCCATCCGGGAAATTTCTTTGTTACAGAATCTCGTTGCTTGGGCGGATGAAGCCGAGGCTTGTTTTATTCATGCTAAAATTCGTAATATCGCGGATGAGAATTTAAAGGTTTTGCTGAATTACCGTTTTTTTCCGGAGCATGAAATCAATGTCAGTGAGTTGATGATTCCCATTCCTGGGGAAGTGCCATACGATTGTCAGAATTTGCTCGCGGCTCCAGATATGGAAAAATTTCTTGAGTTACTGCCGGATTGTGCGGAATTTCCGGAACTGTCGGCGATTATCCGGAAATTGGAACAGGATAAAGATTTCACGGCCTCGGACTGCGCCATTGACTCGCTGAGTTTTCAACAGGAAATGGCGACTGCCAAAAAACTCTCTTTCGGCATGCGTGGTGTCGCCTGTGAATTGGTAGGCTGGGAAATCGACATCACCAATCTCAGCATGCTGCTCCGCAATGTCAATATGTATCATATTGACAATGAACGATTAAAGAGTTTTTGGATCCCCTTTGGCAATATTCTTCCGCTGGAAAAGCTGGAAGTATTAGGGAAATTACAGACGATTCATGAAGTGATTGATGCTTTGCCACCCCCTTTTGCGGCGATGTTGCATCCTTATCGGGAAACTGAATTGTATCACAGTGAACATGCGCTATGGAATTGGCTGGAGAAAAAGACATACCAGATCTTCCGGGATTTCTCCCGTCCCGGATTGTCCTTTCTGGCCTATCCCTATCTGCTGCATTTTGAGACCATCAATCTGAACCGGATTTATGAGGGGATCCGTTTTGGCATGCCCTCTAGTGTGATCCAGGAAATGATGATCGGATTGTAAGTTGTAAGTTGTAAGTTGTGGGGGACGGGGAAGTGTGGGGACGGGAATATGGAGCGCCGGCGTCCTCGCCGGCATCCCCTGACCGCGGTTCGTTTTCATCTCGAAAAACGGAGGCACATCTCCCGTTCTGTTGGCGGTCGCTTGCGACTGCCGAAAGCGGGGAGGGGGATTGTAAGTTGTAAGTTGTAAGTTGTAAGTTGTAAGTTGTAAGTGGTAAGTGGTAAGTGGTAAGTGGTAAGTTGTAAGTGGTAAGTGGTAAGTGGTAAGTTGTAAGTTGTAAGTGGTAAGTGGTAAGTTGTAAGTGGTAAGTGGTAAGTGGTAAGTGGTAAGTTGTAAGTTGTAAGTTGTAAGTTGTAAGTTGTAAGTTGTAAGTTGTAAGTTGTGGGGGATGGGGAAGTGTGGGGACGGGAATATGGAGCGCCGGCGTCCTCGCCGGCATCCCCTGATCGCGGTTCGTTTTCATCTCGAAAAACGGAGGCACATCTTCCGTTCTGTTGGCGGTCGCTTGCGACTGCCGAAAGCGGGGAGGGATCCGGAGCTGGAAGCTCCGGGCACATTCTGGGGAACGGGGAAGTAGGATTGTTCGATGTTCAAGGGAAAGAGTTTCGATGTTCAAACCAGTCAGGATGAGCAAAATCAATATTCTGCTGTTGCAGAAACATTTGAACGCTATCACCAAATCTTTGGCTGATAGCGGGTTGGTGCATTTGGTGAATGCCGCTGCCCACTCAAAAGACCACCTATTGAGTGCTTTCAATCCCGATCAGGATCACCAGCAACTACAGAAATTGTTGACCCGTTGTCAGGTGCTGTTGGAGGCACTGGGAGTCGAACCAGACGCCAAAGCACCAAAAATCGATACCCTTGAAAAAGAAGAAATCGAGCTTCTGCTGACGAAAGTCAGTGAGCGATATCAGCAGTATGACCGGGAAATTGCCAGTTTGCTGGAAGATTCCGCGGTCATCACTCGAGAAACCAACCGCCTGAGTGAATTCCCGCTGCAGACGGTACGGCTCGGGACACTGCGTAATCTTTCTCATTTCTACATGGTCACTGGCAAAATGCGCATGGATGCCTTTTTACGCGCCCGCCAGATACTGGAAAATCAGGCGCTTCTGGTACGCAGTGATGACAGCAGCGATAAAGTTCTGGTGCTTTCGTCTCGGGTCAACCGCTGGATGGTCGAGGAAGACCTGAACAAATTGGGTTTTGAAAAGATTGAAATACCGGAGAATTTGGACAGTGAGATCACGGAAAAGCAGAAAGAATTCCATGATCAGATTGATCAGCTGCACAGTAAACTCGACCAAGCCAGGCTCAATGTGTTGCGCCTGAGCGAACAATATGGCGGTGCTCTGCTGGCGCTCAAGCGGCAATTACATACCCTGCTGGCCGTCCAGCAGGCACAAAGCATGTTCGGTAAAACCAAGCATCTGTACTGCGTCTCCGGTTGGGTTCCGCGGGAAAAAGTGGAGATTGTGCGGGAGATTGTGCGCCGGGCTACGGATGGTGTTGGGATCATAGAAGTCATTGATGCGGATCAGGATGAGCTGGTCAAAGCCGGTTTGGAAGAAGTCCCGGTACAGCTCCAGGCCAGCGCCATGGAACGCCCCTTTCAGATGCTGGTCACCAATTACTCCACACCAAACTACCAGGAATTTGACCCCAGCCTTTTTGTGGGAATTACCTTTGTCATCATGTTCGGCTACATGTTTGGCGATATCGGCCAGGGCGCAGTACTGGCTCTTATCGGGCTCTTCCTGCGCTTCAGCCGACGCAAATTCCCGACGACTCTACGCGATACCGGCACTCTGCTGATCTTCTGCGGTGCCAGCGCAATCTTTTTCGGGTTCTGCTACGGCAGCATCTTCGGCTATGAAAATCACCAGTTCCTGAAACCGCTCTGGCTCAGCCCCTTACAGGAACAGGACATCCCGCGGCTCCTGCTAACCGCCGTTGGCATGGGCGTTATTTTCCTTAGCGTCGCGGTAATCATCAACATCATCAATCACTTCCTGGCACATAAGTATTTTGCCGGAACCTTTGACAAATTCGGCCTGCTGGGCATTTTGTTTTACTGGGGCTTGCTGGGCATCGGCATCAATGTCGCCTTGACCAGGCAGTTCGCGACCTGGCAACTGCTGTTTGTCGCCATCCCCCTGTTGTTGCTGTTTTTGCGGGAACCTCTGCATAATCTGATCTATCATCGCAACCCCCTGTACCGAAGCTCGTTCATGGACATGGTACTGGAAGGCAGCATCGAACTGATGGAAACGTTGACCGGATACCTGAGCGGAACCGTTTCCTTTGTCCGCGTAGGTGCCTTTGCCATCAGCCATGCCGCCCTGTGCCTCGCCGTCTTTTCCATCATCGGCATGCTCAAAGACCTCTCCTTCGGCACCTTCTTCTCGATCCTCGTAGCCATTCTGGGCAATGTGCTGATCCTCGTTTTTGAAGGAATGGTCGCCGCCATTCAATGCGTCCGTCTCGAATATTATGAATTGTTCAGCCGTTTTTTCCAGGGCGGTGGCAAAGCCTATCACCCTTTCCAATTTTCGGAACAACCCGAAGATAAACAACCATAAATCCTGTCTGTAAAGGAGTCGTTACCGTGTCCAATCTGAGCAAACTCAACGTCGT
>JBAXYW010000184.1:0-8144 GCA_041670605.1 Lentisphaeria bacterium | reverse complement strand
AGCATTCGAACTTAATCGCGACGATATCAGCATCCAGATTCCTCCCGGCGCCAGACTCGGCAACAAGGTTCTTGAAGTCAAAAGACTCTGCAAGTCCTTCGAAGCGAATCAAAAACTGCTCGACAAGGTCAACTTCGTCGTCCCCCCAGGAGCCATCGTCGGCGTCATCGGACCCAACGGCACCGGGAAAACGACCTTGTTCCGGATGATCATGGGAATGGAAAAACCGGATTCCGGCAGCTTGGAACTGGGCGAAACCGTTCAACTCTCCTATATCGACCAGCATCGCGACGCCCTTCGGGATGAACGCACCGTATACGCTGAAATCACCGATGAACAGGACGAGCTTTCCGTCGGCGGACGCCCCATCAATGGCCGGGCCTACGTCAGTAAATTCAATTTCCGGGGCGCCCTGCAACAGAAGCTGGTTGGCCAGCTCTCCGGCGGTGAACGCAACCGGGTGCACTTGGCTAAACTGCTGCGCAGGGGAGGCAACCTGCTGCTCCTCGACGAACCCACCAACGACCTCGATGTCAATACTATGCGCGTCATCGAACAAGCACTGATCGATTTCCCGGGCTGCGCAATGGTCATCAGCCACGACCGATTCTTCCTTAATCGGATCTGCACACACCTCCTCCTCTTTGAAGGAAATGGAAAAATCGTCTGGTTCGATGGCAACTTCGAGGCCTACGCAGAAAAATTCCTGAATAACGAGGATCAATTCCAGAACCGCCGCAGCAAATACCGTAAATTGCCAGTCTGAACCGCTCGAATCTCCAGATTTCCCCGGAAAGTGGCCGGAGCTTCCAGCTCCGAATCCTCCCCGTTCCCGAACAATTTCACCCTGCGACATGAGGTTATTTCGGAACATGTATGTTCGTCGGACAGGTACGTTTGTAGTTCAGCCTTATATCTGCCGATGATATAACCCACATTCAGCAGTTTCGCGATAGACTTCTCCTCTTATTTTTTTTTCATTCTTTTTTGGCTCATCCGGTTTTTTAGTGGATTGAAATTTTGCCAAAATATGCTGTTGATTGTCAATAGGTGCAATGACCAACTTTTAGGAATTGCACCCGTGCATATTGCCGCCAGCAGTGTGATTGTAACCATACGCATCTATAGATATTACTTTTGTATTCCAATAAGTCTGAATGAGCGTGGTTGCAGATCAACCTTCAATTTTCCGTGTATTCCGGTGTGTAAGCCTGTTGTTTATCGAACCGGACTGTTCCGCGCAGCATGAAGTTACTGTCCTTCATTGTCGTGGAGAAATTGCCGCCCTTTGAGAAGTCGGCATGGATGCTGAATGCATCGAAAGTGACGAGGAAGCTCCGGTCTCCGGCCGTTGCCTTTTCGGATGTGGGGATGCTTTTGAAAGTGGTAGCATGAAGAGAAAGAGCGCAGAAAAACAATGTGGCAAGTGTCAATGGGATGGGGTGCAGACTGATGTGAGAGGACATTGTTTTTCTTTCTCCGTTAACTCAAAAAGGTCAAAAAAAAATCGTACTGTATTTGGAGTTTGGAGGCGATCACAACGCAAAGCGCACATACTTTGTGCGGTCCTATGCCGGATCAGTCTTGCAGGTGCCGGCAATCCGCTGTCAGTTACCGCTTGGTTTTGCGAACGCCCTTGTGGATCACGCCGAAGGAAAATCTTGCCGGATTACCCCCTATTCATAGTCCGTGTAGAAGAATTTCTTCGCTTCAAGGCTGGTGTTCTTCAAATCACAATAGTTCTGGATTTTGTGTTGCTTGATCAGGTTAACATGTCCCGCCAGGAAAAGAACATTAATACTGTCCGAATGAGCGACGAACATACCTTGTGCACGCAAAGGATAAATCAGATTTCTAAAGTAATTGTAAGTGCTCTGACCGCCAGCTGTCAGGAAATAGAGCGCCAGGTCGGTGCCAGCAGTATCTGCAGCATAAACCACGGTTGAGGCGTGTTTGATTGTGCTGATTTTCTTGTTGCTGATTTCAAAGGCACGCGCCAGGCTTTGATTGCTGGTGGTCACACTCGAAAGATACTCCGCATTTGCACCATAGCAGACGCCAGCGGCTGCCAGGTCGGCGGCAACGGTTCCATCACTTTTGCCGGATCGCTTCAGGTTGTCGAAATTTTTTCTTGCCGGGGCGGAGGGGCAGCTGAAAACGGTCATGGCACCGGTATATGCAAAGAGTTTTGGGACCCAGCGGTCATCATTGGCTGTATGCCAGGGATCCATTTCAAAGCCTGGCGCGATGTCTTCATAGTCGTTGGCATACTGAATGACTGCCAGACCAATTTGCTTCAAATTGCTGGTGCAACTGATGGCCTGCGCCTTCTGACGAGCCTTGTTCAATGCAGGCAACAGCATGGAAGCAAGGATGGCAAGGATGGCGATAACAACGAGCAATTCAATCAAAGTGAAACTCTTCCGCATTTTCTTTCTCCTTAAATTCCCTTATTTTTATAAGACTCCGCAAATTTCTTTATGGCATTGAGGTTTGACATTCCGTATTCCAGATCCGGTTCGAGATAACTTCCTTCGGTCCATTCATTCCAGGCGTTGACAAAGATTACCGGGGGGTTACGTTCGCCCAGAGTGTTGAGCAGACTTGCAAAGGCCTTTGGGTCAGGTTCCATTACCGGGAGGAAAGGATATCCCAGGGGGGAGTATTCCTCACTTTGCACGGTTCTGGGGCTGGAGTCCCATCCGACTGTTGCCACCGGGAAGTATGGGCCTGGTAGCGTATTCACGGCCTTGTCCACCAAATTCAAGTATTCCTCTGCTGCCTCCTGGAATGTGACAACTGGGAATTTGTTCCAGAGGGGATTGCTGAAGAGGCAGTTGTAACTTGTGTAACTGCTGAAACCGACTTTTGTGTACCAGTCATTGCAGGGGCATGGGCATTGTGGGACGCTGTCTAGGTTGTCGTACCAGACGGCATTGATGTGGATTCCCGGTAATCCCGCTCTTCGTGCACGTTCCCGGAAATCTGCCAGTACATCGCCAGCCGCATTGACTCCTCCCATTTGAGTGATAAACCGGTTTGTGGCATAGATGGAGAAATAGGGCAGGCCATCCACCTGCCAGTAGTTTGGCCGGGTCATGTAGTTTTCGATGATGTAATCCCACACAAAACCGATGGATTCTCTGGTAGACGACCATTGGTAAAGCTTGGTTGCATTGGCGATGTCCCGCCCAACAGGATGCCTGTCGTACCAATCGTGATTCGCCCACATCAGAGCAAACTTCATTTCTGAATTGTTTTCCGCTTTGAGGAATCCCTCGTCCAATGCCCGTTGCAGGAAAGATCCATCGTACCAGTACCAGTCAAAGACGAAGGCATTCAGGTGATGAGTCACTGCCGCGTCGATCTTGCTGGCCATGACTTTCGGATCCGTCTCATCCTGGTATCCCCAGACCGGTACTTTGGGCTGGTTGTGTCCGTCAAAGCGTGGCCTTGCGCATTTCATCAGTTCCCATTCCGTCCACCCTTTACCGTGGCGCTTCTCATTTCGGGGATCCCTGTGGTAGTTTGGAAAATAGTACGCCGCAATCTCCATGATTCTGTTATCCTTAAACATCGCCAAAAGAAACACGCAAACCTTTTTGAGGCTTTTGAAAGAATGTTTGCGCTAGGTTCGAGAAACCCAGTCGTTCATGGGACAGGAAAATGCGGTAAACAATCGTCAAAAGGACAAAGCAAAGTTGTGTGTATTTCTTGACAATGACCAGATTCTTATTCTCCCAATCATTATTAATGTAAATTAATCGGTGCCTGCCGCAATTTGACAAAATTACAAAAAAATAGCATAATATTGCAAAGAAAGCATTAAAAAAAATTGACAAAACACGTTTTTTTGTTAGATTAACTGGTATGCTTACCTATTTTTACAAAGACCTTGCTTCTCTTGAGTTTCCTCCTGTAATGATACGGGATACCTACCAAGATGATGGCGCGGTCTTCCACAAGCACGACTATGTGGAGATTGCACTGGTACGGCAGGGGCACAGCGTCCACAGGATTCAATCCGCGGGTGGGGCAGTTCTGGAGAACTCGATCATCAAGGGCGACGTTTTTACGGTTTTGCCGGGCGAAGTGCACTCTTATGTCAAATGCAAGCACTATCGGGTATACAATGTATGCCTAGCACCATCGTTTCTGCTGGATGAATGGGAAAGCCTCTCGAAATTGAAGCATTTCGACGCTTTCTTCAACAGTACCAGGAATTTCAATGTAAACCAGCTCCACCTGGTGCCCGTGGATTTTCTTTACGCCGAACTTTGCCTGAAGCGCATATGGATGGCTCAGAATTCCAGCGGACAAAGCAGGAGGCTGGCGCTGAAAATTTCCTTGATGGATTTTCTTTTGACGGTTTTTGACAGTTCATCGACCCCCTGGAAGAAAACAGAAACCAAGGTGGACGAAACCCTTTTTCTTTCGATTTCCAACCTGGAAAATCATCCTGAACGTCCTTTTGACCTGAAACGAATAACCCGGAAGGCGGGCATGAGTGTTTCCGGATACATACAGAAATTCAAGCACGTGGTTGGAATACCGCCGGGAGAATACAGCATTCGCTTGCGGCTGGACATGAGCCGCAAGCTTCTGGAAACTTCATATCTGCAACTGGCGGACATCGCACAGAAGTGCGGGTTTTGCGATACAAACTACCTTATACGCCTGTTCAAACGGCGTTTTGGCATCACGCCGGGTAAATACCGCGCCCACTACAACCTGATTTCCAGGCTGACATGACGGTGTAAAACGCCTCTGCCTGCGCTTGGAATCCGGGAGGCTGTCAACGGGAATCATTGAAATCATTTCCGACCGGGAGCAGCCGGTTTTCTGTTATCGGTTGTATTTATTCACCCAGAAAAATTTGTGTGACTGCCTGACGCACAAGACAATAGTTTGGCTGATATTCCGGCCCTTCCCAGTCGATGACATTGGGTTCCTTTTGGAAGGAAAGCGGACTGACTGATGCAAGATCACCGCCAACAGGATGGTGAGGACCCAGCATATTGCGGAGCGAGGTTGTTAATTCCAGAGAAAGCGTATTGTTCCCTTCCCGGAGCAAATTTTTAGGGATGGTCAGGGTGGCGGGTTCCCAGAAAAGGATTCCGAGTTCCCGTCCATTCAGGACTGCTCGGACACTGTTGAGGCCAAGGAAAGGCAGGGCGAGGATGCGGCATCGCGCAGTCTCTTCTGAAGTCAGTTGGAATTCTCTTGAGGCGGTGAGTTTGCCTGCGAAGAAGGGGAACCCTGAACCAGTGAGGTCGCTAATGTCGATGGTCTGGGGGGCAGGAAGAAGGGTGAAAGGCGGATGCCAGAGTTCCGTGGGAATGGCTGGATTGGGGGAGAACCGGGTACCAGAATCGAAGATCGGGGGAGCAGTCTCCATGATGGGGGTGACAAAACCGCCGCTGACTCCGAAGGCTCCCAAAAGATAGACCGACTCCACTTCGGTATCAAAAGTCCTCATATTGAATTCAGTCTCGAACTTTCTGGCGCGTTCCAACATCTGATAAACCGAGGGAGCCTGCCAGTAGTGGAGAGAGAGCTCCAGGATATTTTCTCCTGCCCGGATCGGAGGCAACCCTACCGTTTTGATGGAACGGTCAAACAGGTATCCTTGTACTTCAGGCTGGAACGTCTTGCCATTGAGAGAAAAGACGTATATTTCCGGCGTTTCCACACCCAGCTGAAGTGGTTCGTTGAATCCGTCTCCGCAACAAAAGCGGAAGCGCATTACCAAGGTACATGCACGTTGCAGTTTAAGGAGGCGGTCCTGGATGACAGAGACGTCATCGGATATCCATTCTCCATTGTCCACCTTATACTCGCATTGGTCGAGCGTAAGGATGTTGGGCGTGGACTGTACCATGCGCCATCCTTCGGAAGTCACGGAAACGACCGGGACGACCCGGCTGCGCAGTATCTGCGGTGCAGCCGGGAAGGATTGTGGAGGAGTGCTGTCTGCATCGTTGATAAAGAAGAGAGCTGCTCCTGCCGGGGCAAAATCCCACTGGAAACAGCGATGTGAACTGGAGAATTCAGAGGGGACGGTAGAGAATCTGCCATCAAACATTCCAAGACACTCCACCGTTCCGGCACCTGGAAGCTGTACATTGGCCCGGCATTCGGCTTCAGGGCGACGGTTGACCAGAAAGTAAAGCGTGCCTTTGCGCCCGCAGAGATCGTCAAAGTAGCGTTTTTCGGCGACAATCTGTGTTGCTTCCTCCTGGTGTTCGAGGATGACAGAGCGCGGAAAAAGCTTGGCGACCGCATGAGCCGCCGCCGCTTCATTATCAAACCAGCAGATTTTATTATAGAGGAGCCACTGTTCCGGCGTGGCGGCAATCCCATCAATCAGGAGAATGCCTGGGAGAAGCTGGTTTCTGACAGCATAGACAGGTTTGCCTGCAGCCAGCATGGCAGCGATCATCTGAAAGGCTTCTTTGGAGAGGTTTGCCAACTGCGGAAGAAGGACAGCCTGATAGGTCATTTTGCCCAGGCGGAGCACACCGTTTTTCCAGGAGCCTTGGGAGCAAAGCATGGATTCATCGGCATAATGATAAGAAGCCTTGCATCCGTCCAAGGCTTCGCTGAGGCTGCTGAGACTGCTGGTGTATTTGAGGATGATTGTTTTGGCCTTTTTTGTGTCGTTGTAGAGAGCCCATGCGGTGGATTGGCCGTGCAGAACCAGGATGTCAGTCATAATGGTGCCGGTTGCCATAAGCATGCCAACGCGTCCGAAGCATTCGTTGAGCAGGTGGTATTCATCCCACCAGGGAACTTGCCAAGAGCTCGCCAACGGGTAATCCCTTTTTCGCATTCCGCGCATGCTGTATGCGGCGAGATGCTGGCAGAGATAGTTAATGCCGTGTGCGAGCTGTTGCTGGAAGAGCCATTTCATCCCTTTCATGTTCAGATTCCATCCGGTGAGGGCGAAGGTTTCGGAGAGAACCTGTTCCTTTCCTGTCTGGGCGGCGACGGAGGTGACCTGTTTCATATTGATCAGGTCGGGCTCGATGCGACTGAGATGGTCGATACCAGGGATATGGTAGTATTGATATTGGGGCATAATGGCTCCATTGCTGGTGAGCTGGGAGAGATAGCTCTCTTCCATAACATGGTGCCCGGTCAACTGCCAGTCATGTGCCTCGCACCAGTCTGCAATCTGTTTGAGGAAGTTGACGGAAAACAGCTTGGCACATAGTCCCCAGAAGCGGATGCGTGCCTGTGGTGCGCCTGGAATATCCAGAAACAGTTTTGCCAGATCGTCAAGCAAATCCAGTGAGTATTCCCGAAAGTACTCTTCCTGCAGGATGAAAGACCAGGGGTGTCCATTCCGGGAGAGCTGGGGTTCGTCCGTGAATACTCCCCGAATGGCAGCCATCTCCGTTTTGGAGAGGGTTTCCGCATAGCGCTGATGGGTGCAGCTGAGGAATTCAGCGACGACTTTGGCATCCAGATTATCCACATAGAACGGGTTGATCTCATAGTGAAATTCCAGGACTTTTCCGGTGATCCGTGTAGGTACTGTTTTCCCATAGCGTATTCTGCCGTCCAGCGAATAGAAGCACAGAGTTTCTTGCGATGGGCAAGCTTCTTCCGCGGCAAGGGTATGGCAACGAAGATATTTCTGGCGGAAGGCGTCGCCTTTCCGGTTAACTGCACCACTTGCAAAACCCGAAGGCCAGCCATTTTCGTCATAAAGCCAGGCATCCATCCCCAATTTTGCAGCTTCGTCAAGACAAGCCTTGACACAATCCATCCACTTTGACCCCATATACTCCGTGCGCAGTCCGCTGCGTGCATGCATAAAGAAACCGCCAAGGCTCGCACGGTGCATCTCTCGAATCTGACGACGGAGTTCTTCGGGCTCAAGTTCATCATTCCAGCTCCAGAAGGGAGAAGGAAGATAACGTGCAGGAATGGAAGTAAGATTCTGCATGAGTGCCTTTTTTGGGGAGGAGTGAACCCTGCTTGCGTTCACCTGAGTTTGCAAGATTATGCTGGTTTTTTAGCTTCTTCACCATAATTTGTGGGTGAAAATTAGAAAAGATTGATTTCATAATTCTTATTTTCAAGGACTTAGAACTTTTTTGCATCACCAAAAATTGGACTCTGAATTTTTTGGGTGT
>JBAXYW010000183.1:0-8187 GCA_041670605.1 Lentisphaeria bacterium | reverse complement strand
TTTATGTCATCCTGTATCTAGTTTTGCACAGTGAGCGAAACTTCAACAGGAGGATGACATTTCATGTTGCATCCGCCAAAAACACGGCTTTTGCGAAAAATTCAACGATTATTTTTGAAGGCTTACAAAACAATCATTAAAATCTGCGTAATCTGCGGACAAAACAATCTTTGATACCTTTTTGGACGGGCTCTAACCTAGAGAATGGATTTGTAGTTTTTACAATGTTCGGGTTTTTAGGAAATCTAATAGGTTGATTTTCTGCGTAAATGTGCTCTTTTGCCCCGGTTGGGGACGTGGTTTAAAACAGGATTATGCTGCAAGACTTGTTAGCGAAGACGGTGCATAACCTGACCGCTTTCAAGTCCGGGAAGTGTATTGCCGTCTGTTCACACCCAGTAGTGTGCAAGGGGAATGATTTTAGCAGCCTAAACAAGGTTGTCGGTTTGTCTTCAATCCCAGGGGTATCGGATCTCGATCATGCGCCCGCCTTGGCGGGCGGATTCGCAGGCATATATACCAGGAAAAGTCATCCGCAATCCTTCCCGTATGTCAATGGGCTCCGCTTTTTTTTGCAAAGCCAGGAAGAAACGTTGTAGCAAAGCCTGATCCGCGCCGCCATGTCCCCCGTCTGCGCTGAGGGAAATTTCTTTACGTTGCAACTGAATCGGCAGTTCGGTCAATTCCTGTGCTCCGTAAATTTTTTCGCTGGAAAAAAACGTCGCCGGTTGTAGTTTTCCCCGTCCGGAGAAGCGTTCGAAATATCCTGCGGTACCGAAGATTCGGTAAGAATGCAGCCCAATATGGGCATTGTTGATAAAAGAAGTCATCAGCCGGACAACGACATTGCTTTCAGTATGGAAATGTGCGGTCATCATATCCTGCCGAGTGGGATCATCCGGACAAATCTTCGAGCCGGTTCCCAGGCAGGAGACATAACGCAGGTCTTCCTTCAGAATGCGCAGCAGGGGGCCCAGTGAATGCGTACAGTACGTGATCGGCCAGAAGGCACCCGAACTGCGCCATGGAGTCGTTTTCCAGAGCGAACGCACATCATGAATATATTCGGCTTCCAGCAGCGAGAGTTCCCCCAGAAAACCTTTTTCATATAGATCAACCAGGGCTTCGACAAAACCCCATTCATTCGGATTTGCTCCTGCCATAAACAAGGTGCCGGTTTTTTTTACACATTCCCAGAGCCGGTTCCCTTCCTCAATTGTGGCGGCAAAGGGAACGTCGGAAAGCACTGCAATGCCCCGTTCGAGGGCTTTGATGCAGAATTCAGCATGAATTGCTGCCGGAGTTTCAACTAATACTGCGTCGATTGGCGTTTCTGCCAGCATACGATCATAATCCGTATAAAACACGGCTTCCGGAAATTTATCGGCGAAAGAAAGCGTTTCTTTCCCTTGTTTCTCTTTCCATAATTCTTCTTTCAGATCACAGAGCGCAGCGGGTACCGCTTGGTCAAAGGCTTCTGCTGCCAAGCTGAACATCCCTTTTCCGCGTGAACCAAGACCAACGACGCCAAGACGGATTTTATTCATTTCAAAAATTCTTTCTTGCTGTTTTTGAGAAAGCGGGTTTTGCCAGCTCCTCTTTTCCCTTGTCCATCGTCAAATCTTGAAAACTCTGTCGTTTTTCAAGAATCGGGAGAAACTAAAGCTCACGGCTGACTGCGATTTCATCGCAGTGTTCCCGTTTCGGGCATTTGCGGCAATCCGCCCAGACTTTTTGCGGGAATTGTTCTTTGTCGACCACGGCGAAGCCCAAGCGTTGAAACAGGCGTGGGCGTAGGGTCAATGCAAAGATCCGAACGCCTCCTCGTTTACGCGCTAATTCCACGGCGGCCTTCAACAGAGCACTGCCCAGTCCGCCGCCTTCATAACCGGGAGCCACAGCCAGCGAACGGATTTCACTTAAACCATCGCCAAAATCTCGCACCGCAACAACACCCAGCAATTCATCCCCTCGCCGGGCAACCAGAAAATTTCCCAGGTAGCGTAGAATATCCTGCGGAGTACGTGGCAATACGATCTGTTTGGCGACATAAGGTGCCAACAGCAAGGGGATTTTTTCCGCATCGGTTTCTACAGCAGCAGAAATAAGGATTGAATTCAAGTCCATTGTTTTGATCTGTAAAAAAGGCTATATTATATTGATTTTAAGTAATTTGCGTGAATTAAATTCAGTCCAGGAACTGCCCCATAGCGCGGAATTTGTCATAACGATCCTGGCGCAATTGTTCCGGCGACATTTTACGCAGTTCCTGCAAGTGACGCCGTAAGGCATCGGCGAGAAGTCCTGCTGCGCCGGGATAATCCCGGTGCGCTCCCCCCAGTGGTTCAGCGACTACTTCTTCCGCGATGCCAAGATTTTTCAGGTCAGTACTGGTAAGTTTCAGCGCTTCTGCGGCTTTCGGGATTGCTTCGGCACTTCGCCAGAGGATGGCTGCACAGCCTTCCGGGGTAATGACGGAATAGTAGGCATTGGCCATAATCAGAATACGATTTCCCACGCTGATTCCTAAAGCACCGCCGCTGCCGCCTTCTCCGGTAATCACACTGATGATCGGTACTGACAGCCGAAACATATCGCGTAAATTACAGGCAATCGCTTCACCGATATGTCGTTCTTCAGCCGCGATTCCGGGATACGCGCCTGGAGTATCGACTAAGGTAATAATCGGGCAGTGTACTTTGTCGGCCAGTTTCATCAGACGCAGCGCCTTGCGGTATCCTTCCGGATGCGCGCAGCCAAAATTCGTCTCCATATTCGTTTTCAGATCGCGGCCTTTGCGTGTGGCAATCAATAGGACACGCTGTTGATCAAAGAGCGCGAAACCCCCAAAAATCGCTTGATCATCGGAAAAACGCCGATCTCCATGTAATTCCAGAAAATTTGTAAAAATAAGTCGGATGTAATCTGCCGGATAGGGGCGTAGCGGATGCCGCGCCATCTGTACTTTTTCCAAGGGGCTCATTCGATAAAAAAAGAGTTCCTTAAGCTGCGTCAGTTTCTCCTGCATCAGCAAGATGCCGGAATCCATATCCGCATCGCGATGCTGTGCGGAACAACGCAGACTGGCGACTTTTTCCTCTAATTCCAAGAGAGGCTTTTCGATTTCAAGACATACTGGCATATTGATCTGTTTTTTTTGTTGAGTTTAGTCACCATAAAGCGGAATCCTCTCCCCTGAATCCCCCCTAAAACATGCGTTTTGCCGGATTATTCGGAGATGCGTACTTTGACAGGGGGAGCCACACCGCCGGGCTCCGGTATGAAATCAAAAAGTTCTGCGATTTCTTCATTCCGAAGACGGATGCATCCTGAACTGGCCGCCGTGCCGATACTGTTTGGCTCCCAAGTGCCATGAATTCCATAACCGCTCAAGGTCGGATCCGTATTGCCGACTGGGATGAGCCCCAACCAGTGCGTTCCCAGAACATTTTCCGGGGAACCATAGGGGATGTTTTTCCCGGGTGGGGTCCAAGCCGGGTGAAAGATCCGGCTGTTAATGACAAAATCTCCGATGGGTGTACGATCTTCGCGACCGATGCCAATGCGGTAATAACGATAGAGAACTCCATCATTGAATAAGGTCAGGATGAACTGTTGTTTGGAAACACTTATACTCCAGACGCCACTCAAATAAGTGATGACTTGGCGTTGCTGGATCACCGGATTTTCCCCCTGCAATCCATTCAAACGCTTCAGCGCCGCTACACTGGTATAAAATTTACTGCCTATTTTACTGAGGTTATCTCCTGCCTGAACGGTATAACGGAACTTTTCCGCACAGGGTGCTCCCTCATTCATAAACCGCCGGTTGGCCTCATTGATCACATCCGCCGCCCGAAACCAGTACCGGTCATATTCGACCAGACCGGAAACTTTCAGGGCGTTCTGCGCCAGCAGACGGGCGGCTTCCAGCTTTCCATACTGTAATTGCTTTTCTGCGTTGTCAAGTAAATTTTCAATGCGGGCATATTCCCGATTAGGATATGAAGTTTCTGTTTGGCGAGCCGGGGAAAGAGGTGTCGCCGGAGCCGGTTGAACCGGAGACACGGCGACTTCTGGAGGCGATGCGCTTTTTTCTGTTGCCGGCCTGGGAATTGTATTCAGGCAAGAACGCCAAACCACACCAGCCAGACCAAGAACAGCCAGAGTCAAAATAATGATCAGAGGATATTTGATATACCAGAACATTTTTCTCTCCTTTATTCGGCTTGTTCCTGACAGAATTCCCAACTTCGCAAAGGGGGGAGCGGGAAAACCGCTCCAGTTTCAATCTGCGGACTGGCCGCGCGTTGCAGTTTCCTTGCGCTCATTCCTCAGCAAGCATCTGATTGATGGCTGTGGCGGCTTTACGGCCTTGACCCATGGCCAAGATTACGGTAGCCGCTCCCAGCACGATATCACCACCGGCGAAAACCCGCGGCATCGAGGTTCGTCCGTCATCATCACAAATCAGATTGCCGCGTTTATTGAACTCCAGCGCAGGACTGGTCTGTCGGATTAAGGGATTGGAGCTATTGCCAATCGCGACAATCACCGCATCCACCGGCAAAGTATATTCACTGCCTAGCACGGGTACTGGAGAACGCCGGCCGGAAGCATCCGGCTCACCCAGTTCATAGCGAAGGCATTCGATTTCCTTAACAAAACCTTTCTCATCCCCGAGGATGCGTTTGGCGTTGCGCAGAAGGTGGAATTGCACTCCTTCTTCCCGGGCATGAATCACTTCCTCCACCCGAGCCGGCATTTCCTTTTCGCTACGCCGGTAAATGAGATAGACTTCCTCAGCCCCCAGGCGCAAAGCCGTCCGGGCGGCATCCATGGCCACATTTCCGCCGCCCAACACCGCCACCCGTTTGGATTCTGCAATCGGGGTGGCGGCTTTGTCGCGTTCATAAGCGCGCATCAGATTGGCTCTGGTCAAATATTCATTCGCGGAAAAAACACCGATTAGATTTTCCCCTTCGATACCCATGAAATTCGGCAGCCCGGCTCCGATACCGATAAAAACGGCATCATAGCCATCCTTATCGAGAAGATCCTGTAATTTCCGGGTACGCCCGATCAGGAAATTCGGGATCAGCTCCACCCCCATTTTACGCAACGTGTCGACTTCTGCCTTGACAATCGCCTTGGGCAAACGGAATTCCGGAATTCCGTACAGCATGACACCGCCGAATTTATGAAAGGCCTCGAAAACCGTAACCGCATGGCCGGCACGCCGGCAATCTGCCGCGACGGTCAAGCCCGCCGGCCCGCTACCGATAACTGCTACTTTTTTTCCGGTATTCGGCTGACAGGTTGGGACTTCGCTCTTGCCCTGGGTTCGTTCCCAATCTGCTACAAAGCGTTCCAGTCGACCAATCGCCACCGACTTTCCCTGGTCTTTCAACACTTTGCCCAAAGTACATTTGACTTGGCATTGTGTTTCCTGAGGACAAACGCGGCCACAGACAGCCGGCAACAGGCTGGCCGCCTTAATCAAGGCAATTGCTCCGGCAAAATCTCCGACTGCAATCCGGCTGACAAAATCCCGGATCGGCAATTTAACTGGGCAGCCATCCATGCAGGGTTGATTTTTGCATTGCAGGCAGCGATTGGCTTCCACAATCGCCTGAAAAGCCGAATACCCCAAGGCTACCTCACTGGTATTGTGACGGCGTAGCTGTGGATCTTGTACCGGCATTTCTTGTGGTGGGATGGCGATACGTTGCGGCCCTTTCAATTGAAAATCGCAGGCTTTGAGTCGTTCATATTGTTCCTGGGCACAAGCCTGCAGGTTTACATGCTCGTGTTCCGCCATTACTTTTTCTCCAATTTTTGAGCCTGTTTGAGCATTTGACAGCTGTGTTCTTCCTCCTGACGGCGTTCCTGCGGGCGATACCCCTGCAGGCGTTTCATCATGCCATCAAAATCCACCTTCAGGCCATCGAACTCTGGCCCATCGACACAGACGAATTTCGTTTCATCGCCAACGGTCACCCGGCAACCGCCGCACATCCCGGTACCATCCACCATGATGGTATTCAACGAAACCACAACCGGGATATCGAAAGGCCGTACCGTTTCGACGCAGAATTTCATCATGATCGGAGGTCCGATGGCAACGATCAGCTGGGGTTTTTCCGGCGCGGAACAGAGTTCTTTCAAAGGCTCTGTCACCAGGGCTTTTCGCCCGGCGCTGCCATCGTCAGTACAAATCACTACCTGATCGGCAAAGGAACGGAACTGTTTTTCCAAAATAATTAAGTCTTGGCTACGGGCACCGAGAATGCAGGTGATATGATTGCCAGCGCCTTTGAAGGCTTTGGCAATTGGATGCAGCGGTGCAACGCCCACTCCCCCACCAACACAAACCACGCGGCCAAGTTTTGAAATATGGGTCGGACGCCCTAAGGGACCCAATAAGACGGGCAACTCATCGCCGACATCCAACATAGCCAACTGTTTGGTGGAGAAGCCAACCGCCTGAAAAATGATGGTAATACTGCCTTCCTCGCGATCGGCATCCGCAATGGTCAGCGGAATGCGTTCGCCATATTCCTGGTTGATGGAAAGAAGTATAAATTGCCCGGGCTGACGTTCTTCCGCAATATGAGGCGCAAAAATGCGCATCAGAAAAACACTGGACGACAATTGTTCCTTGTAAAGAATTTTGTAAGGTTTGATGGTCATGCGATAGCTTTCTGCAAACAAAATGAAAAAAATACAACAAGAAAATATAATGCCTCTCCCCAAAAAAACACGCATGAATCGATGCTCCCGAAAGCTTTTCCCGGAAATGCACGATTTGACTACGCCCTAACCGCACTTGGCAGTGGATACCGCTGATACGGGTGAATACGGATGGACTTGGGGTGTCCATTGTGTCTGATTTCAATCCTCCTATATTTAGGTCAGAAACGGGGAGGATCCGGAGCTTCGGGTTTTTTCGTCATGCGTTTCAGAACGGGCACTCTCGTATTGCAGTTTGTTGGCGTCCCGAAAACGACGGATTTGTTTGGGAATGGGGGAACGAGCGGAGGATAGTGTGATTTTGTTAAGCCATTTTTAAAGATTTTTCGAGCGATTTTAAGAAAAGATTTCAGAGTACGGTTTGTCATTCACAATTATGCTTCTCATAATTTGAATCAATGTCCTCATGCAGGTGCTTGAACTACAAACGCTTGCTTGTCTATTTGCCAGCCCCAGAGGGGCGGCTTTATCTTAGCCCCGGGCAACGCCCGGGGTAGGAATGCACGATTATTATTGTGCCCTGTAGGGGCACTTCAAAACAGCAAGCTCGAGTCCACTGAACATACGGCAGTCTGAATTATAACTATATACGTCCCAAAACGTAACATGTTCTGAAATCACCTCATGTCGCAGGGTGAAATTATTTGGGAATGGGGAGGATCCGGAGCTGGAAGCTCCGGCTACTTTCTGGGGAAATCCGGGGATTCGAGCGGTTCAGACTGGCAATTTACGGTATTTGCTGCGGCGGTTCTGGAATTGATCCTCGTTATTCAGGAATTTTTCTGTGTAGGCCTCGAAGTTGCCATCGAACCAGACGATTTTTCTATTTCCTTCAAAGAGGAGGAGGTGTGTGCAGATCCGATTAAGGAAGAATCGGTCGTGGCTAATGACCATTGCGCAACCCGGGAAATCGATCAGTGCTTGTTCGATGACGCGCATAGTATTGACATCGAGGTCGTGGGTGGGTTCGTCGAGGAGCAGCAGGTTGCCTCCTCTGCGCAGCAGTTTAGCCAAGTGCACCCGGTTGCGTTCACCGCCGGAGAGCTGGCCAACCAGCTTCTGCAGCAGGGCGCCCCGGAAATTGAATTTACTGATGTAGGCCCGGCCATTGATGGGGCGTCCGCCGACGGAAAGCTTGTCCTGTTCATCGGTGATTTCAGCGTATACGGAGCGTTCATCCCGAAGGGTGTCGCGATGCTGGTCGATATAGGAGAGTTGAACGGTTTCGCCCAGTTCCAAGCTGCCGGAATCCGGTTTTTCCATTCCCATGATCATCCGGAACAAGGTCGTTTTTCCGGTGCCGTTGGGTCCGATGACGCCGACGATGGCTCCTGGGGGGACGACGAAATTGACCTTATCGAGCAGTTTTTGATTCGCTTCGAAGGACTTGCAGAGTCTTTTGACTTCAAGAACCTTGTTGCCGAGTCTGGCGCC
>JBAXYW010000182.1:0-8266 GCA_041670605.1 Lentisphaeria bacterium | reverse complement strand
CGCTTGCTTGCCTGCAAAGAATCATACTGAGCAGAGAAGGTGAAAGCGCGCCAGCCCTCCGGCAGAGGTTTAACCGGGGTGGCCTGCAAGCCGAACTGATACTGTATCTGCTCCGGACAATTTCCCGGCAGAGCCGAAACAACCATCGCGATTTTCAACTCTGCAGCTCCCCCGGCCTGGCGATGAATCGTCAAGAGGTCTTCCCGGTCGTGTGGATAAAAATACTGATCGGATTCGAGGAAATACAACAGTCCGGCCTGATTATTACCAATCCACACATTCGTGCGCAAGGAGCTTTGGAAGACCAGCCCAGGATCGCGCGGCAAAGTCTTGGATAGCGAATGTTTGATCAAATTCTGTGACTCATAGGCGGTTGGTGCTCCGACATAGTGAATAAATTCACTGAATTCGGCGCTGATCGGGATGTTCAGCTCCAGAGCCTCGACCGTCTTGCCGTGCCGGTGTATGATCAGTGTATTCCAAAGCATGCCGTCATATTCCAGGGTACTGAGTAATTCGAGTTCGATGCCCCCCTGGCGAGCCGTTCTGCGGAAGCTCGTTCGTCCGGTGCTCTGCACCAGGAATTCCGCTGCGCTGAATTGCAGGCTGTGCCCATTCAGCTGCAGAGTGATCGGAGCAGCCAACAGATTTCCAGCAGCACAGGCGACTCCCTGCAACAGCTCCGTCGAGGAAAAGTCATATTCACGTCCCCAGACTTTAATCGAACGTTTCTCGACTGTCAGTGGAGTCCAAGGTTTTGGCACATAATCGTCCGCGAGCGCCTCGAGAAATATTTTTTCCTGTTTTGCAAACCAGGGGCTGGAAGAAAGCACGACATCTTCTGCGGCAAGAGCGGCCTGCTGCGCATTGTCTGCTGCAATCTTCAGATTCGGCAGGCGGCGCGCCGCCAGTGCGGCGACCTCAGGGTCGGAAAACGCTTTGCTGTAGGTTGTGAAATTGGCAATTGTGGAATTGCTGACCGCCCCCAGCTGCCGGGAAAAAGGCCCGATGCAGAAAGTGTCCGGCCAGTTGCTGATCTGCTCGTCCAGCGATCCAGTTTTACGCAATTTGCCGTCGACATAAAGTTTCGCTTCCCCGTCCTGCCAAGTCACCAGCAGGTGATGCCAGGAATCAATCGGCCAATCCAGAGTTGGGAAATTGAGAAAAAGTTTTTTCCCGCTAGCCGCGACTTCAAAATACGCTGCGATGCCACTGTTTTTATACTTATACAGATAGAATTTCCCCTGTCCTGGAAGAGCTTTTCCTGGCCCAGTCTGAGCCAACACCACCATTTCGTTCAAATCTCCGGGCCAAGCATTGGCAAAGGTCATTTCCATGCTGCCCTTGTTCAACGGCAGATTTCCTTCAGCGGAATACAGCAGAGAAGCCCGCCCCTCTCCGATCTGCAAGCCACGATTGGAATGCGACATCAGATCAAAGTCAATCTGCGCCTTCTCGGCCAATATTACCTTTGCAAGAGTGCTGCCCTTCGCTTGCTGTGCCGCAAAGGAAACATCACTAAGCGTATAGTCCGCAGCAAACAAAACCTCGGATGCCGAGCTCGAATCGACAGTAGCCTGCTGCGAAGCTGCTGCCTGTACCTTTTGCGGTACCTCCACTGAAATATCCGGCACCTCCCATTTCCCAGCCTGCTTCGCGATTTTTGCAGCGTTTCCGGACAGCGTTTCCGCCGTACTGTTGAACCCCTTGATGATTACTGAATACAGTGGCGACTCAAAATCCGCCGGGAGAGCCGGCATTTTTCCCATCAAATAATATTTGTTGTAAGCATTTTTGACTTCCCAGAAAGCGCTTTTGCGGCTTGATCCTTTAATGATTTCCGGATAATACAGCATCAGGCCATGACCAGAATTACGATCAAGGATTGCCGCCCATTTGACATCGCTGGACAGATGCCAACGGTTGCTGCCGCTGAAATTCCCGTCAAAAGCTCCGGTTTGCAAGTTGTTGTCTGCGGTCAACGCCGCATAGTCCGTCGTGTTTTTATCAAAACAATACAGGAACAGATAGAGATAATAAAATTTCTGCGGGCCAATGGTGCGGAAGCGTTTCTGCTCCAGAATTCCCTCTGGAGTCATCGTGATGCGAGTATAGAAAATCGTCTGTAGCAGACGGGACTCCTTTTCCAAAACAATTTTTTTACCGCTATATTCTTTTCCGATTTGCGGTTCCAGCGGCTTGTCATCACAGACCAAGCGGAATTGAAGGACTTCTTCCCGTCCACCTTCCGTATGTCCGGCACCAATATATTTTCCGGAAGCTTCACCGATGACCAGGTTGTAAAATCCCGTTGGGGTTCCCAGCATTCGCTCCTGATAGGAAATCGAGCGCATCGTTTGCTGATAGCGGGGACTGATGCTCAACTCATAATCACCGCTTTTCAGCCGGTAGGTCTGTTGATCAGAATGACTAATGCCAACCATAAGAAATAAAAACGCAGAAAGAAAGAAAGTACGCATGATGTTTTTCCCTCCACAGTACTGAGAGTTCAGACAAAACCGCCGTTTTGCCAAGCAACGGGCAAATAAGTCCCAGGCAACTTCAGAATACATTATACCAGCGGTTGGCGGTACGATCCCAGAAGTTTTTTGTGCTGCTGGGATTCGTGGCTGTCCCAAGACGGACATAGGGATTTTCCGGATCACTGACCAGCAGACTGCTGGCATGCCCATCGACAAAAACCAGGTTCATGGAATTTCCGTGCCGTCCGCCATAAGCATTGCCGCTACTAGTTCCCTTCCAAGTATTCAGCAAGTAATAGCCATAGTTGTCATTGCCGAGACCGCTGTAATACAGTCCGAGCGTATCGCCATGAGTGATGGTCAGGCTGGGAACCTTGATCTGCACCAGTTTGGCTGGCGTATTTTCCTTCGCCGTTGTACTGCCCCCTGGAAGGGCATACTGGGATGTGCCGATCTGACTATAATTGTATCCGTAACCGATATAATTGTACAGAAAAGCATTCCCGTTGGTCGGAGTTTTCGTCACCGAAGTAGCCGGACAGAAAAAAACCTTGGTGTCTATCCCGTAAGTCTTGTACATGAAGTGATGCCATTTCAAGGTAGTCGTCGGGATGTTGGCATCCGCCGGAGCCAACGAAGAAGCGTAATTCCAGCAGGGCACAAAATCATCATAGTCCATCTGATAAAACTGCACTCCGGAACCGATCTGCTTCAGATTGCCGATGCACTTTATCGAAGCGGCTTTCATCCTGGCTTTGCTTAAAGCCGGCAATAACATGCTGGCCAAAATCGCTATGATCGCAATCACGACCAGCAGCTCAATCAAGGTAAATAAATTCTTCCTCATGGCAAGAGCTCCTCTATTCCTGGATGCAACAAAACTACATTCTGCCGTTTTTCTTCACATTATAATTATAAACTGACAAACAGCAAAAATCAACTGAAAAGAACAAAAAAAACAAAATAAAGTCGTTTTTCTGTCGATGAAGTCCCGAAAATAATAATAAACAACCCACTCTATCGATGCTGGATTCCCCGTTTACTGGATTGCAATTCAGCCGAAAACAATGCCTTTTTCTGCTGAGTCTATATCATTATCGGGCACGAAATGACATTTTTTGTGCATGGTCTCTTGACAAGCGGGCAATCCGGAAGTAAAATATAATTTGCATGTACATGACTATACAGGTTACGGACAATGAATAAAATCATCAACAAAAAAGCTGCGGTACCCGTTTATCTGCAATTAAAGAACTGGATTGAGGCTTCGATTCATCGTGGGGATCTCTTACCGGGGCAGCGTATTCCTTCTGAGAATGAATTCAGCCACGGTTGCGGGATTCACCGCAACACCGTACGCAATGCCTTGTTTCGGCTAGAACAGGAAGGCCTGCTGAACAGTGTGCCTGGCAGCGGCTGGTTTGTGCGCCAGAGAGCAAAGCGCCTGCGGCGGGCAGGATTACTGACATTGCAGGAGCCCGAGCTCCAGACTGGAGCCCAAGATTCCGAGTTTCGCAAACGCATCAAACAGGGTTTATCTGAGGGCGCGGCTCTGTTCGGATTCGAGCAAATCTCCCTTGCTGCAGAAGAGCTGCAAAGCCTGTTAAACGGGCAGCCCTCCCCTGTTGCTCCGGAGGCATTGATTGTAATGGAATATCAAAATTGCTTTCATCAGGAACTGCGGCAGTTGAAAACCCTTGGTCTACCGGTTATTTTCTGCAATCGGCAGATCTTTGGCGAGGACATTCCCTGTGTCTGCATTGACCAGTATTATGGTACACGGGACTTGGTAACCCGTTTGCTGCAGCATGGACACCAGCGCGTCGGCTGCATTTCGATGGCGCTGGAGGACAACTGGAATTATGCCACGGAACGCTACCGGGGCTATGCGGATGCCTTCACCTCCTTCGGAATTACCCCGGATCGCAAAATGCTTTGCCAGATCCGTGATGTCAGCCAGTCCCGTCGGAAAATCCGGGAATTTCTGAAAAACAACCCGGATTTGACCGGTCTTTTCATTGCGGGGGAAACCTTCCATCAGATCACCTTGGAACTATTAAAAAAACAGGGAAAACGAATTCCCGAGAACCTGTCGATTGTTGCCTTCGACCGGGTCGCTGGGGAACAGGGCAAGAACATCATCGCTTTGGATCAGCCCCTGGAAGAGATGGGGCGCCGGGTTTTCCGTACCCTGGATGGCATGCTCTCCGGCCATCCGGCCAACGGCGAAGTCTTGCTGCCAAGCATCACCGACGGCAACAGCATCTGTAAATTGAATGGATAAAAACAGTGGAAATGCCACAGCGGCGGAAACGTTTTGATATTTTCTTTTGTCAGCGTCCGTCAAATCCGATTGCAAAAAGGAATCACACCATGTTAAAGAAAGTACTGTTATTGGGAATGTTGTTTGCTTTTGGCAAAATTCATGCAGAAGCGGCGGTCTCCTATCCGATTGCAGGGGAATTATCCTTTCAGTCGGGAGCCTATGTTCTTCGTGTTGCCGCACATCGGGCTTATACGATCAGTGCTTTTGACTACCAATCTTTGCCTCTTCTGGCAAAGGGCGGCGCCAACGGGACAATTCTAAGCCTGCCGGATCGCAGCATGCTGGGTTCCAGTCATAAAAGCGGAGATACCGTTGAACAAGTCTGTAAACTCAGTTTACAGGTGGATGGAAAGGAACAGGACATCCGGACGGAAACTTTCGCGGGACAGGAAATCGTCCTCCAAAAAGAATCTTTGATTGGAGGATTTCGATTTTTCACTATTCTTACCCTGACCCCGGACGGCTTGACCTGCAATCTGCACTTCCAGTATGAAAAAGAACAGCCCCTGACTTATTTCTACCTGTTTGTTCTCGGCTGGCAGAACACCATGAGCGAATATCTTTCTGCCGGAACCGGAGAACCCGTCGCTGGCGACTTTCAATCCGATGGCAAATGGCTGTTCAACAGCCCGCTTTCCTGGTTTGCCCTGTATCAAAAAGAAACCGGATTGGGAGCCGTGACTGCCTTCAGCAGAAACATCCCTCTGATCCAACGCAAAATCTCCCTTTGGGATCATACATTTTACAAAAAAAACTATGTCTTTCACAAGATCCCAGATTTTGAACTTGAAAAAGAATCTGCGGAATACATCGTACGCATTAATGCCTTCAACGCTACTCCGGAAAATTGGCAAGCGGAAGCCCACTCCGCCGCCGCTCGTCTGCTGAGCAAATTTCCCGCTGTGGAACAAGTCAAAGCTGCCGCTCCGGCAGCCGCACCCCGGAAGCTCAACACCTTCACTCCCCCGAATTTTGGGGATATCTCCAACGAGGACTGGAAAAGCAATCGTCGCGGGATTGAGGCTCTGCATGGCGACTTTGTTTTGCCGCCTTTCTCGCCGCTGCAGGCTCAGGCAGATGGTGCTGCCGTCTGGAACCGCTTCTATCAGCTCTCAGACAACGGCCTGCTGGAAAAGGTCTTGATTGCCGGAGAGGATTTCTTTGCCCGCCCGATGAGCATGTCCCTGACTGCCAATGGGGAGCATCTGCAATTCAAGGCCGGAGCCAAGCGGCTACTGGAAAGCTGGAAAGGGCGGGTCGTCTTCGAACGCCAACTGCATTCAGACCTCCTTGACCTGTCCGTAAAAAGCACGATTGAATATGATGGCATGGTGCGAATCGACCTGACCCTGCTGCCCAAACAAAAACTCGCCCTCGAACATTTTGATTACGCTTTCCATCTGCCCCGACAGAATGCCCGTTTTTTTCATTTCATCGGCTGTCCAGAAGAGAACAATCTGTCGATCATGATTCCCCGGGAATCCTTCACCTTCAGCGTACCTCAACAAGATGGTGTCTTCTTTGAAGAGCCCTTCAAGAGCCTGGTCTGGCTGGGTAATCAGAATCGCGGTTTTCTCTGGTTCTGTGAATCTGAACAGCATTGGTCGCCTCAAACCTCCGCCAAACGCCCTGCCGCGCTGAAAGCGAATGCCAGCGCATCGGAAGTTTCCTTCCAAGTCAGTCCGATCACCGAAACTTATGAAATCTCCGCCCCCATCACCTATACGTTCGGCTTCTTCGCGACTCCCGTTCGACCCATGCCGGAAAAATGGCGTTCCTGGTTTTTCACCACCCGCCGGGCCGCCTATGGTTCTGAAGCGCAACATGGTTACGTCGGCAATATGCCGATGATCTGGCCGGATGAATTCCGCAGCATCGGAGCCTACCCCAGGCTCTCGCTGGAAAACAAGGAAAAAGTCAGCACGTTCATCGCCGAACTGCATGCCCAGGGACGGCCTGCCCTGACCTACTGCGATCCCATCCGAGTCGCCATCGGCTACCTGAAATACCTCGATGAAAAACCAAGCGGACAACAGCTCAACGACCTCTACATCTCCCCAACCTCCCCAGACCAAGATGCCTTCCTCTATCGGGTTCCAGAACTAGCCGAAAACATGAAAGAATGGCAGACCCATCCCGAAATGATCTATAGCTATGGGGCTGCCCGAGGCGGACGCGAAGCCCGCGTCTCCAGCGCTTCCGGCTGGGCGGATTTCTTCTGTTTCCTGATGGAAAAATACGCAGAAGTCGGATTTGACGGGTTCGGGGATATCGACAATTGTTTTCCGATCCGGGATCAGAATCCTTTGCATGGAGCCGGCTATGTCGACCAGGATGGCCAGCGCCACTGGCAGTGGGACTGGTTCGCCCGCCGCGATCTGATGAAACGCATCGCCGCCACGTTTCTGAAAGTGCGCAATGGGAAACCGGCAATTCTGGTTGCTCACGCATCCGCCACCTGGTCGATCCCATTTCTCAGCTTTTGCGATGCCAACATGAGCTTTGAACACTCCAACTCGGGATATTTCTCCAATCCGAGATTTCTGTCTAAATACGGCTCGCATCATGAACAGATTTCCGCTGACCTCAAAAATGGGGGGCACAATTTCCTGCGCTGGGTTTTCCCGAAAGAACGCTGGCAGGCCGAACTCAGTGGGCGGCAATTCGGATTGCCGGTAGTCATTATGTCCAATCTAACCAAGAGCCCTCAGGTGGATAAAGAATTTGCGAATTCGATCAAGGCGGCTCGTGAACTGGGCGCCTTTGTCATCGCACACGATGCCATCTTATGGCCAATCTGGTGCAATACCGCCCCTCTGGTTGAAATCGTGAAAATCCGAGAGAAATTTGGTTTAGCGGAAGCGGATATCCAATATTATCCCTATTGGCAGCCTGAAAATCCGGTCAACAGCTCTTCCCCAGCCATCAGTGTAAGCACCTATCAACGCCCTGGCAAATACCTGCTCAATATCTCGAATCTGACGGAAAATCCGGCTGCTAGTAGCCTGGACTTGTCCGGCCTGAGCCCGAAAGAAGTACGCAACTGCGAAAATGGCGAGCTTGTCCCGCTGACAAACCAGCACTGCGAGGTGCAAATTCCAGAACGCGATTACCTAATCTACCAGGTGGAATGCCGATGAGGCACGCAAGCACTCCACCTTCGACCAGCATCCCGGATGTGCCTTCCCACCTGCACAAGCCTATGCTGCCGCAGAACCTGCGACACCTACTTCAACCCCTCTGGTTTTTTGACGAAAACGAACCTTGATACGGAATGCTGCCGAAAAACCCGGGCTCCATAACCCGTACTTCGATGGCAGCCCCAAGGCGGTTTCGATGGTGGACGCCAAGTTCAGATAACTGAATCTCAGTCCTGAAAAAGAGGGCGTGATTTTTCCTTTATCTGATTATTGGCCAATAATTTAAGTGTGGCAAAAAATTATAATATTGAAATTTG
>JBAXYW010000181.1:0-8278 GCA_041670605.1 Lentisphaeria bacterium | reverse complement strand
GGTTTGAGTACTACGGATACGGAAAGAATAATTGCCGGCAATATGTAAATCCTGATGCTTTAATTCCGGTAAAGCCGGGATTTTTGTGTCCCCATAAGCTGAAAACCAGCGTATTCCAATGATTCGTTCCAGATATTCATAAACGGCATAAAGATTGCCATGTTTCCCTTTGCCATAAAGGTAAATATTCTCCCCTTTCGTTTCTATTACATAGGCTTGATCCTGTAAACTGGTAGGTGCGGTTTCTTGAGTACCAATGAAAAAATTCTTGGCGGTGGCGGTTGCAGATATTTTGAATTCAGCCCCGGTAGACTTCCTTAGAAAATAGCTTAATTCTTCCCCGGCAAAATCATTAATTTCATTTTTTTCGCCTATTATGACGATATTGTAATCCGTCTTGCCCGCCTGAGCAATTTGAAATTCTTTTCCCAGTAGAGCAGTTGCAATCAGCAACGCCGTGAACATCATTTTCATTTTCATTTGAAACCACTCCTGAATTTTGAGTATTTGCGTTTAGATTCGGATTTTTTTTGTCTGGATTCACTGTCTTTATTTGGAAGAGGTAATTATTGCCCCATCCAGAAACCGCAGGCATAGTATCTTGGAATTTTATGATAAGTAATAAAATCAGCATGTCCATCCATAAAGGAAGTATTGAAACGGCCTGGATGCCTGGTTTGGTCAATGTTCGCCCCAAATGTCATATCAGCAGATTTCAGATAGCTATAATGCCACACCACATTCCAACAGAGGATTTCATGCATTTTGGCTGGTTTTTTGATGTTAGACCTTCTAATCCAAAGGATGGCATTGTCCCGTGAACCCGTTCTGCTGTTCATTGCATAACTGTAGGTAGTATAAGTAATAACAGAACAAACTTTCCCCTTGTCTGCCGGACAGGTCATCTCAAGCGGCTTGAATGAGTTTTCATCTCCATTTACCCCTAATTTGCTCAGGTAGCCATTTGTTGAAAGGCGAGAGCCCCATAATGGCGAGCTGGCACTGCCATTTCTGTCAACCGGCACTGCCCAGTCCTGAAAATCGTCAGCATAGGAAATGGCACTGAAAGTGATTTGTCGCAAATTATTAAGACAGGCCATCGACTGTGCTGTCTGCCTCGCCTTGGTCAGGGCAGGTAACAACATGCTGGCCAGGATCGCAATAATTGCTATTACGACGAGCAGTTCAATGAGGGTAAAAAACTTCGGAAGGCTGGGCTGCGAGTGGATTTTTCTTTTCATTACTGGACTCCTTGATTGGGGCTGGGGCTGGATTCTCTTAAGACTAATTCGACTGGTAGCAATAAGTCGGTCAAAGTAGTTTTTGAAATTTTATTTTCGATGCTGGCGATGAGCATTTGGGTGATTTTTCCCCCCATCAACTCAAAGTTTTGGGCGATGCTGCTTAGATTTGGCTGACATAAAGATGCCAGTGCTAAATCACCAAAACCGATCAGACGGAAATCAGCCGGCACCTGCAATCCAGATAATGGCAGCAATTGTAAAAGTTTAAAGGCCAGCATATCAGAAGCACAAATAATTCCATCAATAAAATTGGCTTTGATAAGTTGCAAGTTCGCTAACAACTGTTGGCGCTCAGCTGAAACGCTGCTTAAACCATCGGCAAAAAGGAAAAAATCTTTTGCCCCAGGGAAAAATTTTGTTAAAGCTTGCCGATATGCGCTTTCGCGACGAAGCAAATATTCCGAGGCCGCGGTTTTGCTGCTGCTGCGATAAGTAAAAAAAGCTGGGTTCTGGCACTGGCAATCCCGTAAATGCTGCACGGCGGCAAAAATGCCTTGTTGATCGTCGGTCGTGACCCCCATGCCACCAGGATGACTCAGATTAGCAAAGCCATAAGCGATGCCTTGCTGTTGCAACGCTGATTGCAATTTCGTGGCTTGCTCTAAACCAGACAGATGAAAGACAACCCCAGCAGTCCGCCAACCAAGAATCTTGCGAATGATTCTATCTTCATTATGACTATTTAAATGATATAAAGTAACGGCATAATCTAAATCCGAAGCAGCATCAAAAACCCCATTCTGTACCCGGCCAGTGTACTCAATGCTGCCCATCTCAGCACTTACTAAGGCTAATACCTTGCTGCGACAACGAGATACCGAAGCCGCTAACTCGTTGCGACAATAACCTAAATCTTGCGCAATCCGCTCAATCCGAGCCCGAGTCTCGGGACGTAATAACGAGGCCTTGGGACGATGATTCAAAACATGCGATACCGTGCCGATATCAACACCGGCAACAGAAGCAATGTCTTTTAAGCGAACCGCTGACATGATTGTTCCTGACTTAAAAAAAGAATCCATCCAAGCGCTTGGATAAACTATACCATACGATTTATTCTTTGCAAGTCTTGTTTTGTTTTTTTGGGGCCCATTTTTTATTATTTTCCGAACTTGGACAGGAACAACAAAATCTTAACCAACAATACGTTTTTCTGCCGTTGTTAATTGCTATTGTAGCAAAAAAAAGGTGTCAGAGCTTGCTTTTTAAACAATTTGTTAGTAAAATTAGAGTGTGCCAATGCAGATTACTATTCGAATGGATGAAAGCAACAGGAGGAGGCCTTAAGACATTTCGTTTGCATACAGCATTCCGTCAAAGGTTGTCTGGTGAACAAGACACTCAACATTAATCATAAACAACGAGCTCACACATTGCAGCCCTATTTGCATGAGGTGCGCTTCTATATTTATTACATTTTGGCTGGCATGGTCTTCATTGCCGGCGGGATATATACTTTTTTTTCTCTGAAAAGCATTGATCGGAATCTGCGCAACGACCTGTTGAACCGAACCCGTTTGATCGCCTTAGCATTTAATACCAACCGCATGAAGGCTCTGCCAGGCGACCTGAAGGATCGCAACAAGACCAGCTTCCTGCGCATGGAAAAGCAATTAAAAATACTTAAAAAGGCCTATCCGGATATCCGCTTGATCTACCTGATAGCAAAAAAACCTTCCGGTAGTTTTTGCATCTTTGCTGATGACAAACAGAAAGAAAATTCTCCCGCCGGGGCGTCCGAAGCAACCTGTTCTGAAATTTCTCTCCGCCTGGGGGTTGCCCTGCAGCAATGGCAGGAAACCGTGCTTGGTCCTTTCCGGGATCCGTGGGGAGATTACTTTTCTGTCGTCGTTCCAGTGCATGACCAGTTGACGAACGAACCTCTGGCCGGACTAGGGATCGATTTCAGCGTTGGAGTCTGGCGCAACAAGATGCTGCTTGGCCTAATCCCCGGAGTCGCCATTACCCTGACACTACTGATCATCATTTTCAGCAGCGGTGCGTTGCATCGCCGGCGAAACCGGAATGCCACTTCACTGAAACATCTAGATCTGGCACAGGTTCTTCTGATCGGTATCGTTCTGAGTGCCTTCATTGCCTGGCGGGTTAAGGTTTGCGACTGGGAACAACAACAAAAAATCTTCCAGCAATTGGGCAAAAACAATACCGAATTAATTGCCAAAACGATCAATTTCATCCAGCTTTCCGAATTGGAAGGCTTAGCCGGTTTCTTGGCTCATAATGAAGAAATTACCCAACAAGAATTTCTCACCTACACCAGCCACCTGCTGCAAAATTCCCTAGTGCAGGCCTGGGATTGGATCGCCATCGTCAACGACAGCGAACGGGAAAGCTTCGAAGAAAACATACGAAAAAAAGGCAATCATGAATTCCGCATCTGGCAACGCGGTCCAAATGGCGCTGCGATCCCTGCCGAACGACGCCAAGTCTATTATCCCATCCTTTCTTTCGCCCAGGAAACCAGCACTGAAAAAATCATGGGCTTTGATCTGGGCTCGGAAGAAAAACGACTGGCTACAATTGAACAAACCTTGGCTTCCGGACTCCCCACCGCAAGCGAACCCATTACTCTGATACAGGAATGGACCGATAAACGCGGTATCATCATTCTGCATCCCGTTTTTCGTTCCGAAACTCAGCAAATCCGTGGCTTTGCATTAGCCGCCATCCGTGGTGAAATGCTGTTTGGACGCGATTTGGCAAAATTTAAATTGGCCAGACTCTCCATTTCATTTTTACGGCCTGATGGAAGCAGTGAAATTCTGGCAGTATCAAAACATCATTCCCTCTGTAGGAAAAGTCTTGCGGTTACCCGTCCGGTGTTTGCGTTCGGTCAAGTTATGACCATAACCGCTTCCCCCTGCAATGCTTTTTTCACGGCTTATCCGCAACATCGCAGCCTAGCTGTCTTGTTGATGGGCTTGGGACTCTCGGTCGCAGTTGCTACTATCGTTGACTTGGTTTCCGGTCGGGGAGTGAAATTGACCGCTCTGATCGACGAACGGACTACCAAGCTTGGTAAAAGTGAGGCGCGTTTCCACCTGCTTGCGGAACAAACCCGCACCGTACTATGGGAATGCCATCCCGACGGCCTATATAAGGACATCGGACCGGAAACACTCCCCGTCTTCGGATATCATCCCGAGGAATTAATCGGAAAAGTCTACTTCCACGACTTGCATCCTCCGCTTGGAAGAGAACAATTCACCGATCTCATCCTGCGTACGTTTGCTTCCAAAAAAACATTTACGGAATTAATCAATCCCGTACAAACGAAAGATGGCAGGGTGATCTTGGTTTCCACCAGTGGAATGCCACTGTTCGATACCCAGGGCGATCTGGTCGGATATTATGGTTCTGACCGGGATATCAGCGAGCGCGAGCAGATGACCGCCGAACTGGAGCAAAGCCGGACGGCAGCAGAAGCTGCCAATCATGCTAAAAGCAAATTTTTAACCAATATGAGTCATGAAATCCGCACTCCCATCAATAGCATCGTCGGCATGGCGGATCTGCTCAAGGATTCGAATTTAAACCAAGAGCAACTCGATTACGTGAATACCATTCAAAACAGCAGTCAAATGTTGCTGTCCTTGGTCAATGAAATTCTTGATTTTTCGCGTATTGAGTCCGGTCGAATTAAATTAATCACAAACGACTTCGATATACGCCAACTGATGGAAGAAGTCACCGGCAATCTCGCCTTCACTGCCCATAGCAAGAATCTGGAGCTTTATTGCACCTTGAACCCAGCCTTTCCAGCAATCCTCCATGGAGACGATTTCCATCTGCGGCAAATTCTGCTCAATCTGGCTGGAAATGCTCTTAAATTCACCGAAAAAGGCGAAATCGTCCTTTCTGTAAATGCCATCGGAAAACAAGCGGATAAAGAGCTCTTTCGCTTTGCCGTCCGGGATACCGGAATCGGCATCCCCGACGATCAGAAAATACATATCTTCGACTCCTTTTTTCAGGCTGACTCCACGGAACGCCGCCATTATGGCGGCACCGGATTAGGCTTGTCCATCGTCAAAAAACTGGTGAAATTCATGGGAGGTAAAATCGGCTTCACCAGCCAGCAGGGTGTCGGCTCGGAATTTTATTTTATTCTCCCGCTGACTAGGACTCCTGCTTGCTCAGTCACAGCTGTACTCCCCCCAGAAGCAAAACACAGCCAGGTACTGCTGATTGACCGTTATCCGGGCACCCGCATGGAATTGCAGATGCGCATGAACAGTATGGGAATTTCTGCCAGCTGCGCTGCTGACCTTGCCGAAGCAGAACAGAAATTACAAGCTGCCCAGGAAAAGCCTTATCAAGTGATTATCCTGGATTTGGAACTGCCGGAATTGCTCAGTAAAAAGACCCTCCCAGAAGATTTTTTTTCCGCCTTCTGGCGTGAAGCTCGTTGCATCGGCCTAAGCCATCTGAAAAGTGGTCTCGATCTCGGGAAGTTTCATCCGCTCCATTTGCAGAGAATTCTGCATAAACCCGTCAAAACAAAGGAATTGCTGGCAGCCCTTTTCCTACAGCAAAACCGCCCAAAAAATCCCCAGCAAAATCCTCCGGACATGAATTCTCAGGCCAGCTGCAAACCAATGCTTGTGCCACCGCCCAACGGAATCCACACGATAATACTGGCGGAAGACAATACGGTCAATCAAAAAGTCGTCTTGGCAATTCTGAAAAAAATGGGCGTACACGCAGATGTCGCCGTCAATGGGCTGGAAGTTCTGGAGCTGCTTACAAAAAAGGATTATGCTCTGGTGCTGATGGATGTACAAATGCCGGAAATGGACGGCTTGGAAGCCACAAAAAAAATTCGCGATCCCGCCACCCCGATAATCAACCACCAGATTCCCATCATTGCAGTCACCGCTCATGCGATCGACGGCTACAAAGAAAGTTGTCTGGCTGCAGGAATGGATGATTATATCAGCAAACCCATCCGGGTCAAGCAACTCAAAGACTTGCTCGAACGCTGGCTTGGACCACTCACCGTTTTTAGGGTCGGAACTTCGGATGCAGGCTGAAGCCAGCTATCGACGCAGGCTAAGCCAGGACAACAAACGCCCAACATACGTATCCCAAAATGATATGCATGAGCAAGTTACAGAATTTATTTTCTACAACAAAAACAAAAATTAGCTAATAAAGGTCTTGTTACCTAACCCAAAAATTGATTTTGTTTGTAAATTTCAAAAATTAAGATATTTTATCTGAATGAAGTAAAACTCCATGAATAAAACGTAGTAAACTGTTGCAAAGGGACTTGGATACTGATAAACAAAATCATATTTTGGATTTAAATTTTAAAAATTGAATATTTCCAGACCAAGGGCATTCTTCTTTATGGAGGTCGTCATGAGCGCGAAAAAAAAATCTCTGCCTCGCATACAGGCTTTTTTTCTGCCGGTGCTCTTGTTTTTGTTTTTGTCAATTACGGTCCGTTCAGACGATGTTATCATTGCAGGTGGCACCCTAACTGAGAATGCAAACTGGAATAATCCGACCAATACCTATATTATCGACAACTTATCCAGTCCCCTTACGATTCCGTCCGGCAAAACTTTGAGCATTGGAGACGGTGTTCGGGTTGCAACCCTTTACAATAACAAAAGCACATTCGTGGTGCAAGGCACGCTAAATAGCAGCGGTGCGGAGTTCAACCTGAAGACCCGAGACGGCGTGCCGCAACCGATCATCGTAGAAAGTAATGGCCAAGCCACCTTCACTAATTCCGATATTACCGTTGATGCCGGGGGAACGGCCAGCATAACAACCGCGGTCTTCCTGATTCGCAACGGAGCCAGCTTGAACTTTTCCGGCTCAAGCATTGAACACAGCCCCGAAAGCACGGCCACCGTGAATCGCGCTGTCTGGACCCAGGATAGCGCCACAGTGACCTTCTCTGCCACAGCTGCGACGCGTGAAGTACTAACAGGTGCGACGCGTTCCATGATAACCGGCTTTCCTGAAGCCGTGTACTGCGAATCGACAACGGAAGCTCAGCTCAACGGCACAGATTTTTCCGAAGGCACCTATGGTATTGTACTAAATAATGCCACCGTCAGCCTGACCGTCAATGACTGCACCTTCCTGAATTATAACCGCGCCCTGCAGATCCCGGCCGGCAATCAGTTCACCCTGACCAATATCAATATTAATCAGACTGGGACAATCAGCAATCAAGTGGGGGTCTATACCAGCACTTATACCGGCATGACTATCAGCGGTACGATCGTCAACCAGAATATCGGCGTGCATGTATCAGGTGATCATGCCGGCCAAGATATCAGCTCAGTCACCTTCAACAGCTGCAACTGGAACCTGCTCGCGGAACAAAACATCAGCTGGCCCGGAAACAAGATCAGTACGGAAATCACCCTGCCGGTCGGGCATTATCATGTCGACAATGACCCAGTTACTATCGAAGCAGGTGGAAAATTGATTCTGCAGCCCGGCACGATCCTTGATGCCAATAATTACTATCGAGATATGTTTGTCGTTCAGGGCACTTTGGAGGCTACCGGCGTGCGTTTTGAAGACATCCAATATGCCAGCACTTCCATGATCAGCGCAACCGGCTCCGGGGTGGTGAAGGTGACGGACTGTCAATTCATCCTCGCCCATGACAATAACAGTACGAATGATTATTATATTGGTAGTGCTATAATGGGGACAGACAACGCGACGATGGAAGTCAATGGTTGTCTTTTTCAGACTTTGCCAGGCTGGCAGCGCATGCAGCGCGGGGTGGCGGCTTCCGGCAATGCCAAATTGACGATTGGTACGATCGATGGCACGCCGGGGAGCCAGCGCACCCGTTTTGCCAACTGCAACCGTTCGGTCGTGCATAGCTCGACCGTCGATTTGAAAATCAACGGCGCGGATCTTGAAAACTGCAATTTTGCCGTTGCAGCCAATACAATCGGGAACCTGTTTTTATCCCG
>JBAXYW010000180.1:0-8286 GCA_041670605.1 Lentisphaeria bacterium | reverse complement strand
GATGCCGCGCGAGAACGGCTCAACCGTGCTTTTGCGGTTTGCCGCGCACTACGTCAGCCTGACGGGTTTTCTACTGTTATCAGCGATGGCTATCCGCTGGATATGAAGGTCTTTCTTGCGACTCTGCCTTCAGGCGTGCCCGTTTCATCCGAACTGCTTTTACCTGACGCCGGACTCGCCTTGTATTCAAGGGACGGTGACTTCATCCTCTTCGACTGTTCTGCGTTAAGGCATAAACTTGCGCACTTTCACGGCGGGAAACAGGCGCCAACACTCTTTTTGGGCGGGCAGCCATTTCTTGTCGATAGCGGCTGTTGCAGCTACGATGATGACGAATTCTCTGAATATTACAAACAGCCTGTGGCTCATTCCACATTGCTGATCGACGGACATGGAGATAGCGTATTGCAGGGTCGTTACACATGGCACGAAGCGCCGACATGCCGGCTGACGCCCTGGCGGAATGGCGCGGTTGAAAGCGTTCTTACCTCAAACGCCCCCGGCTGGACAAAGGTGAGCTGGCGCCGACGGATCGCAATCTTGCCGGCAGGAGTGGAAATTTTTGATGCGGTGCAGGCGCAATATAAGGCGGAACTGACTTTCCTTTTCAATCTGCATCCAGATGTGCGTGTGGAAGTTTTTGGATGTCGAGTGCTTCTGAATAATCACTCGGTGACGGTCTCGGCGGAGTTCCCTGTCGTACCCGAGTTGCGTGAGGGTCTCGGTTTCGTGAATTTCCGCAAGACTCCCTGTCAATGTCTGCTGCTGCGCATGTGTGGCGCAGAGGTTTCCTGCAAAACCGTGTTCAAACGGGAAAAATAACGATATGCGTACAGGATGTTAGTGCTGAACAGAAAGTCCCTTGGCTGGGAAACAGGAGAGTTGCTTTTTCCGGGACGACGATTTTATGAATTTAGGGGAAATTAAAAACTGTGAAAATCGGTGTGAATCAGAAACCGGAGAAATATTCTGGGAGGGTGACATTTAAAAGCGTTGTCCGGCTGAAATCCAAGGGCAGGATCTCTTGTTTACCATTGGCAAAATATATAGTAAGCGTTTTCTGGCCGGCGCCATGTGCGTAGATGGAAGCATTTTCTGAGACTTCCAGGTGTGCGTCAGGGGAGGGCAGCAAGGCTTTCCCGGGCAACAGGGTCAGCAGGCAGGCCTGGCGTTCGTTGACAATTAGCGAATAGGAGCCGCTTTCCGTATGAATCCTGACTGGTTTTCCATTGCCGGCTGCAGTCCAGTCCGTATTGAGCAGATACAGCCGCTGGCAATATTCTTCCTGCCATAGCGTCCAGAAGATGTCGCCGCTGGCATCTTCGACATAGGTTGATCCACGGTGTTTGCCAGCTAGCCAGGTCAGGAAGCTGGCAGAGCATTGCTGCAGACGCTCGTGCCCTGGATAAGCCCAGGTGGTCAGCAGAAAAACAAAGCCGCGTCCATAGCGGTGCCGCACCAGCAGCGGTTTCCCGCTGGCCGCATCCCAGGCGACAACTTCCGCGCCGGCCAGCACGATTTCGGCCAGGCGGCAGGGGCCATCTTCATCCGGAGAATTATTTGGCAAAGCCGATAATGCCGGTTCCGGGAAATCTTCCCGGTTGGCGGCATTCCATTGTCCGCTGTAATTTTCGCCTGGACCGAGAATTTGCACACCGCAGAGTTCGTGCAAGTCGCCATCTTTCCAGAGGCTGAGGTCTTGCCAATCGGCCAGAAAGTCGCGTTTGACATGGGTGCTGAATTGCGGCAGTCCGGTAAAGAGGGTGCCGCCTTGGGCAACAAACTGGCGGAGTTTGTCGTAGTCTTCGGCCAGCATGCTGTGCCAGCCGAGATTCAACAGCAGCTGATATTGCTGAAAATATTCTGCCGACGCCTCGACTGGCACTTCATCAAAATCGCCATAGGGGGTGCCGGAGAAGTAAAAGCGGCGGCGGTCAAAGCGCTGCCGCAAGGGAAGAGTGCTGGCTCCCGGCATCAGGACATCCAGCAGCTGGCGGCATTTTTCTGGTTGCCCATGTCCCCAGGTCGGGGAATCATTGCCGAAAAGCCCCCAGACGGAGTATTCCGGAGTTTGCTCGGCATCACAGATAAACCCGTTGAAGGGGGCAGCATACCGTCCTTCAAGAAAAGCGATGCGGCGTTGACACTTTCCTCGTCGGGGATGGGTTTTGACAAAGCGGAAAAATTCCCGTGTCATATCTCGTTTGCCTTTGGTCAGCGCATCATCCCAGCTCTGGCGCTCTTCTTTGAACAGTTGAAACAGAGAGTCTTCTTCATAAATAACGGAAGCCCCCATCATCCAGGGCTGAAATAACGACAGGAAATAGAGACCGAGATGGTTTTCATAGTATGGCTGCATCGAGTGTTGAATGGCGATGTGCACTCCCCATTCGCCACTGCCCAGGGATTCAGCAGCAGCTCGTGCCTGAGAACAAAGATGCTGGGTATGGGGAACCATGGTCTCCGTGCGCAGAAAATCTGCTCCGGCCAGATAGCAGTAGCGATGGCCGCCAGAAGCATCTCCAAAGGCCGCTCGGGGAGCGGCTTTGTGCGCTCGTTCAACTTCAATGCGCAAGTATGTCAGAAAGTGCTCGCTGGCTTCTTTCATATCCTGTGAACCCCAATTTGCCTTAGGATCGAAGGCATAGACTGCGCCCGGCCATTCGTGGCGCCCTACACTGTGTAGCATATCACCGGCTGCCTTGACTAGAACGCCGTCATCAAAATCCGTGGCGGCTTCGACAAAAAGATGATGGCACCGGCAGAATTCACCCCAGCGTGCTAGGGATTCCGGAGCGGGAGCGAGGTAGTCTCGAGAGTAGGGGCTTTTTCGCAAGAACGAGCGGAAGACGACGAAATTGCCCAGTCGGGTACGCCATGTGTAGTCCAACAACCAGTCCATAAAGCCATGATTATCGTGCGGCACGACCGTCATATCGTAGCCAACCGCGACCGGCGGATTTTCTTCCCGCAAATCATAAACCGCGGGCAGGTAAGCTGTGTTTTGGCCAGCGCTGACTTGGATTTGGCAGCCGGCAGTGGTCAGCGTGAAAGGGAATTCATTCCAGCCGGGCTGTACGGTCAAAGAAGATTTGCCGCCTGGCCAGCGTACATCAACAGAATCTTGCCGCAAAGCAAAAATTCGTCCCAGTAGGGGTTCGTTGACCAAGGCCCAAGCGGGTAGTGACATTTCGAGGTGTTCGTAGTTTGCCTGTTGCAGAACGACTCGGCTGAGTAGAAGGTAGAAATGCTCGTTGTTGTTTTGCAGCCCGATTGAGTGGTGTCCGGGCTGGGCGGCGAAGCGAATCCAGACGTCTTCGAGCATTTGCATATAGGTGTCGTGTTCGCGAAAATAATGAGCGAACTCGGCGCTTTTCTTGCCATCGCAGTAGAGGGTCATCGGGAACGTATCATGGATTTGCTGTTCAGCATCTGGCGTATATTCAGGAGCTGCCATGGCGACGAGATGCAGGATGTTCTCCTGAAATTCCTTTTTTGCTGTTGGGACATCGATTGGAAGAGTCAGCGTTTCGCCGGGAGCAAGCCAAGCGGTGCGCATACGTGCCCAGTCATGCCCCGGTAGCGGCAATTCATCTGCTTCCCAGACTTGTTGTTCCGGTCGGGGTGATGGGCGGAACCAGTAATGCCGGCTTCGAGTCACAATCACATGGCAGCCGAGATATTTCGGCCCCACGGGAAAAATAATGCGTCCTGAACTAAGAATTTCGGATGCGGGAAAGGAAAAATCTCCAGAGAGGGTGTGCAGTTGAAAGGTGCTTTTTTCGCTGATTTCCGCAAGAATTCGGATGCCGGACAGGCCGCGCCTGGTCTTGCTTTGCCAGCGTGGTGAAGCAAGGCGAGTCTCTTTTGCACAATGCCCCGGTCCATACCAAATGACTGGATAGGAAAGTTGCCAGGTGTCGAGAATTTCACCCGCGTTGCAGGTTAATTCGCCATCCCAGTAATACCAAGGATGGTAATGCCGCCGGGAATAAAGATACTGGTATCCCCAATCGATGCGAAAATCAATTTGCATGCACAGCCTTTGTAGTTCTGATTTTCAAGCTAGAACAGCTTTCTTTGAGATCACATCCTCAGTTTTCATCCAGTCTAAGCAGATTGGAGTCTTTGCTGAAAATTTGTACCCAGGCACGGGGTCGGGCGGGAACGGAGGCGCAGTCAAAGGTAAGCTCATTGGCTCCATTCTGGAGGATTGGGAGAGGGTTTGAGGGAGTGATCTTTGCCAGAAAATCGCCATTGCGGTCAAAGAGCTTGCAGTCATCCAAGGTCTTGCACTCCAGATATTGTCCGGGTTCTATTTCAACCGGGAAGCTGACAAACTGGCCATTGAGATGTAAACTTGGATTGATGATTTTCTGCTTTAGCAGGGGGAGGGCTTTGATCGGGCTGATCAGGCATTCAACCGAATCGCCAGCCGGAATGTTGTTGTACCAGAGGAAGAGGCCCCGGGTATTGGCGAAATTGCTGGTGCTTCGGTAGATGCCATATTGGCAGCGTTCAAAGGGCCAAGAATAGTCGTCTAGACGTTCCCATTCCGGTTCAACCAGTTCAAAATAACGCCATCCGGTGAAGTTGATCGGAATGTAATGTTGCAGGTGGTTTTCACCGTAGGAACGGGAGTTCAGGATCAGATTTGCCAGTTCTCCTTTGCCGTCACCTTTGATCCAAACACCCAGTGCTTGCCGGCTGGAAAGATCCAGAGATTTCGGGAAATAGTGTACAAGGCTGCTCCAGCTGGCCTGATGCAGACGGTACTCGCGTTCAAAATGATCCAGCAGAGAATAACGGTCATCCGGGGCGGAAGTATGGACGGGATCCAAAGAATCTTTATTGTTGCCGTTCCAACGTCCGCAGAGGCGGGCAGGGCCATCTTGCGAAGCAGGGGAGACCGTGCTGGAAACCCCTGGTGCAGAGGAAGGATATTGGTAGATTTTGCCACTGTTCAGGATATTGCTGGTAGCACCGGGATCAGCAAACTGACCGGGCTGCTGGAAGTCAACCAGAGTAAGCGCTTCCGGGGAGTCATAGCCGGCTACCGAATGGAGGGCGGTAATCCGGAAGGAGAGAGGCTGCTTGGCAAAACGATTCTGGTAGGTCCAGCGATTGCTCTGTCCATCGATTGCTTCGATCTTGTGTCGGGTGCTCTGGAAGGGGCGGAAACCCCAGTGCCCGTCCGGATCTTGCTGAAGCTGGTATTCTTTGCCAAGTTCTTTCAGTTTTGCCTTGATTTTATTCGAGACCTTGCCTTTTTGACGGAGTTCTTCATAGGTTTTGATGCTTGGAGCCAGGTCTTTGAGCCAGCTGCCCTGCTGCAGAGATTCCGGAGTAATGCATTGCAACGTGAAATTGGCATCCGTAGCGAGTGCTTTGCTCCACATGTATTCGACATCATCCCAGTAAGTTGGTTCTTGTTCTGAGTTGCACCAAGGGAAGAGGCCGACCCAGCCGAGATGCAAGGGCAGAAACATTCGTCGGGCCTGATCGTTGGAGTCGACATGCAGATCGGTGAATTTCTTGTGGCCGCGGACACAGTGATCCCAAGCCTGCATGCGGGAACGGACATACCAGAGATGGTGATGGAAGGTCGCCATCTCCATCATCATTGGCTTGCCATTCAGGTGTTTGAAGACCTCAAACGTGAATTTGGCGCTGTAATACCAGCGAGCCTCTTCGCCGCCGATGATATGCGCGCCATCCAGGCCGTCCAGATAGCAGAAGTCAAAGCCGCAGTCTGTCAGGCACTTGGCGATCCGTCCGGCGACTTCACTGTAAAGAGTCGAATCTCCATCTGGAGCAAAACAGCCCCAGCATTCTTTCAAATGGTGGGCGAGGGCGCCTTTCCGATGGGCAACGGCCTTGGTGCTATGTACGCCGCGCTGGCATTCAAGCACAGCATAGGGCGCGGCCTTGCGGATTCCCTTAAAAACGATCAGTTCGTCATCAATTTGCAGCGTCATGCTGCGGCGGATGAAATAATTGATCAGTTCGGGCAATTCGGAAGGATCTTCCTGCAGCAGGATTTCTGTTGCCTCAGCGCTCAGGTCATCAGCCAGCGTATAAGCGCGTTCTTTTGCCAGGCGGGGATCCGGAATCGGGGTCACCCAGCTGCAGTTTTTGGCTATTGAGAAGGACATTGTATGGAGGCCAGCGATGATGCCGGCATCATGCAGCTTGTCGGTGACCGCTTTGATACTTGCATAGCCACGGGGATAGACCTTCGGATCCGGCAGGTAGCTGCCGTAATCAATGGCGCCGCTGAATTCAATGGCTGTGATCCCGAGCTGCTGGCAGAAGCCAATCCAATCCTGCACATTATTTTCCGATGGGCAGCCAAAGACGTTGCTGCGTCGGGGCAATTCAGCATCCAGGGCCCAGGGGCCGCAGAGTGGAGAATGCGGTACACCGGGAGCATTGCCAACCATACGTTTCATCACTTCGCGCATTTCTGAGAATGGTGCAGTCACCAGACCGCTCTGGGCACCGGCGAAGCCAAAGCGCCGGTAGGCTGCGCTCCAGAGATGGGTCTGTGGGCCGGGTAATTCCTCGACATTGGCTTGCAGGCTGAGGGCGATGACTGAGGCCGAGAAGGGTTCATCCGCCTGTGCCTTCAACCGGGTCGGAATATTGAGAAAGGCCAGTTCGTCAAAGTCGCCTTCCGTGCTTAAAACTGTAAAAACAAAATACCCATCATGGCTTTCCACGGCAAGGACGGCCTTGCCGGCCTGACCAGCAAAATCCAGAGACAGCTTGCCGCCAGCGAAACTTGCTTGGCAGGCCTCTGCGCGCCAGCCCTGTTTTATCACATACGCGCAGGAACTCGGTGGATTGAGAAGTGCCCAGTCAACCCCCTGGATTTTATCCAGAAAACAGAGATTTTTCCCCGCTTCGGAAATCAGCCACTGACAATCGTTGTTTTCAATGCGAATCGGCATTTTTCTCTCCTATAGACAATCGATCAAATATTAAATTTAAAAAACTATTAGCTTAATTTCAAAGCGCAGAATTGCAAGCGCAAAACGGGAAATTGCCACTTCTTTATTCCCCATTCCCCGTGCCAAATTTACAATTTACCCGTCCCCGCACCCCGCACTTCCTATTCTCCATTTTCCGTTTCTTGCTTTTCATTGTTTCTTAGATTATAGTAAGTTCTTATTAAGTTGCTTTTGTGGCAACGAGTTTCATCTCTTAACCGAAAGGAAAAAAACGATGATCAGTGCAAAAATGAGTGATCTATTGAATTTACAGATGAATCGGGAATTTTTCAACAACCGGCTGTATCTGTCGATGGCGACCTATTTCTATTCGATTAACCTTGATGGATTTGCGCGTTGGATGGAACAGCAGGCACAGGAAGAAACCGGACATGCCATGCGTCTGTATAAACATCTGCAGGAACGCGGCGCCCGCATCCTGGTAGCTGCAGTTCCCGCTCCTCCGACTGAATGGAAGAGTCCTCAGGCAGCGTTTGAAGATGCTTATGCGCATGAATGTAAAGTGAGCGAGGAATTTAATGAACTCGTAGCGGAAGCTCAGGCGGTCAAAGACAACGCCACTCTGATTTTCCTGCAATGGTTTGTGACCGAACAGGTCGAAGAAGAAGCTAATGTCGATGCCGTCATCCAGAAACTGAAAATGGCGAAAGGCTCTACTGGCGCTTTGCTCATGTTGGATTCCAAACTTGGCGCTCGCGGAAAATAATCTTTCCAGGTATCGAAAACAAGTTCTTTGCAAAACCGCTTTTTCTTCTTGGGAAAAAGCGGTTTTTTTATTCTTTAGCAGATCCTTTTGGGACATAACAGGAGCACAAATGAGTCTTGAAATTGCCTTGTTAATCGGCAGCCTGCGGAAGGCATCCTATTCCCGTAAAGTCGGGAATCTGTTGTGTGAATTGGGCGTTTCTGCCGGGGTCAGTCTGGAAGAAGTTGATATTTCAGAGTTGCCTTTGTATAATCAGGATTTGGAGGAACTGGATCCGCCTCCTGCAGCCTGGAACCATTTTCGTATCAGAATGAAGAACTTTGCCGGATTTTTATTTGTGACGCCGGAATACAACCGCTCTGTGCCAGCAGTGTTGAAAAATGCGCTTGATGTCGGTTCCCGGCCCTGGGGGGAAAGCATCTGGAATGGAAAGCCGGGCGCTGTTGTCAGTCTTTCCTTGGGAGCGATCGGGGGTTTTGGCGCCAATCATCATCTCCGTCAAACCCTCGCCTGTCTCAATGTGCCAGTCATGGCGCAGCCGGAAGCGTATTTGGGAGACGTAATGTC
>JBAXYW010000179.1:0-8290 GCA_041670605.1 Lentisphaeria bacterium | reverse complement strand
GTGAAACTATTGAGTGCGATCTGGAGACGCAGATCCTTATCCGGCGGATCTTTTTGATCGGGCCTAGCGGGGATTTCTGCCTGATTGCCCAGTGGGTTGATTCGGACTTGGATACCCCAGATTCCCGAGTAGGTATAGGAGTCCCGGTTTTGCCATTGTTCCAGCACGATTTCGGCCAATTCAGCGGGAGTTAGGCTGGCCGTGACGATGGTATTTTCATAAGGGACAAAATCAAACAGATCTTGCGCGGTGACTGGTTTTCCGGCCGAAAAGTTTTTATTACTGAGGGTTCCGTGCAAGGCGATGCTGGTTCCGGTTGCTTCGGCTAGTGCGGCACAAAACAGGTCGCTGGCTTGGCAGTTGATCCCTGGTCGTCCTTTGCTGAGAATATCGTTACTTGGGGCTGGTGCAATGGCTTGGGTTTTTGCTTGTTCCGCTTTATCCAGCCAGAGTGCGAGGTCTTTTCGCAATTCCGGACAATCCGGGGTGTCTTCCTGAATATTCATTAGACAGGAAGTGATTTGTGTCACTTCATGTTTTTCGGTGTCCAGGATGGCCCGCACAACGCCCAGGCTTTTAGCGGCATGGCCGGCTTGTACATACCAGGTGCGTGGCCCGATTTTATGCCCGGGCAGACTGCGGTGAGTATGGCCTCCAAGAACCAGATCAATTTCAGGAAACTGTTGGACGAGGTCGGCGACTTCGTTGACGTTGCGGGCATCTTTGGTTTCCATCCAAGCCTGATGGATAGCCAGCACAATCAGATCAGGGTGCAGAGGCAGAATCTCCGGAAAAATTCGTTTCAGGCTGGTTGCTGCGAATTCAATTTGACAGGCATCGCCGAAGGCTTCGCCGAACCAGAATTTGAGATAGGAAGCCGTCATACCGATCAGGGCGATGCGGGCGCCGTCGCGGTGAAACATTTTCCAGGCTGGAAAGGGAGCGGCCTGCAAGGGGATCAGGTTGCCGCATAAAATAATATTCCGCAGTGGTTCAGTCAATTCCAGAAAGCGGGGAAAACCGAAGTCGAATTCATGATTTCCTGGGATCCAAGCATCATAGGCCAGAGTTTTCAGTGGGATGGTAGCTGCGGCTCCTTTTGAGATTGCACCGATCAGGGTTCCCTGTATGGTATCTCCGCAGTCGACAAGGATGCAGTTTCCCGCGCCGTAGTTGTTGCGTGTTTCGCTGATGATGCTGGCGAGTTTCAGCCAAGATCCGGAATCCGGTTCCTCTTTTGTTAGCACGGCATGGATGTCGGTGGTCTGCAGCAGATAAATGCTGGTGGATTTTGCAAAACACCTGGCGCAGCAGAGCAGCGACAGCAGCAGCAGGATGGTGTAGATTTTACGTGGCATGTGTGGTGTGCTTACCATGGTTCACAGGTGAAGGTGCTGTGGGTGATATTCCAGGCCTGGATTAAGGACATTTCTTTTTTTTCATGGCCATCACCCCAAGTGTCCGAGTAGATGATCGATTGGCTTTGCGGATTATAACCGATGATCAGTCGCAGATGTCCGCCGGCCTGACCGGTTGGGATACCGGGTTCGGGCTGCAGGCCGAGGAAGACGCCCCAGACCAGCGGCAACCCTGAATCGATGTTCTTGCGGAGAGTTCGGAAAAAGGCCTGCCGCTCCCGGTTCTCATCTTCCCGGAGTTCCAGAAAGAGTTCGATATCCATGCTGGCTAGGAGGAGTCCCACGTCAACCATACCGCGGGATCGTTTGATGGTGGGAAGTTTGCGGCGACGTGCCAATGAATTATAATCTTTCAGAATTTTTTCGACACTATGGAAATCCTCAAAGAGCTGGTAATCGCTTTCCATTTTCAGACCCAGCTTGCGTCCGGATTTTTGGATGGCCGTAAGCATTTGCTCGTAGGATGTCCCGTGTGTTGCGCTGACATCTGCCAGCTGCGCGATCGTATGCTGGGTGATTTCGCTGTTGCCAAAATATTTCAGCAGGCGTTCACTGAGTGCTGCAGCGCAATAACCCTTGTTTCCTTGATTCACCATTGGGATGCCGTCAATAAATACAGTGCCATTTTTTTGTCGTACCACATTTTTGGCCAATTCTGTTTTGTTTTTGAGATCTTTGCGTGAAACCCGAGTGACCGATTTTAATTGCCTAGGGTCGTTTTGCGGGTCAAAGGGGCTGATGTCGAGCTGGATAAATTCCGGCTGATCCTCTTTACGCCTGCCTTCTTTGCTAATATTCCAGCGCAGGATGTAGGCCAGATTGCCATCGCTCCAGACTTTACGCCAGCTTTCGGCGTCATTGCCGTAGCGTCCTTTGCGCTCAAGCCCTTTGGCATTGCTGCGGCTGCTCAGTGTGTCATCAATCGTTTTCAGCAGGGCATTGAAATTTTCCAGAGTGATTTGTCCATCGTCGCCGCGGTTGAAAAGAGAGAGATGGATGTCCGTCAGACTGCGCTTTTCAAAGTGGAAGATGGCTTCGCTGACGGGCAGTCCGGCGAAGCTCAAATTCCTTGGCGAGTTGGCGTAGCCAGGATACCGAGCCGAATCCCGTTTGGCGGAAGTCCAGCTGAAATAACGGTGATTGACGGTGCCGGGAACCAAAAACATATCTGCATCACAGGTGTTGAAAAGTTCCCCTTTCGTTCCCAACATGGATTCCAGAGAGAACTCATCACTACGCAGAGCCGGAAACAGATACAACAATATCAGTATGGATAAAATTCGGATCATCGTCCACATTGCTACATTCCTTATTACTGGAAGACAGATCATTAAACAATATAATTCCAAAATTATGATTATCGCAGAATCAAAAGAATGAAAAAGACGAAAAGACGAAAAGGTGTGTAGTGTATGGGCGAAAGGTGGGGGATGCGGACTGCCGCCCGCTTTTGTAAGTTGTGGGGAAAGAGAGTTGGGGTGAGGAGGGATTGTGAATTGTGAACGTCACTTTCGTGTCACTTTCGGTGCAGGAATGCGTTATTGTTCCGTGCTGACAGCGATTTGCAGTTTATAGTATATGTTTGTCTCACGAGCTGTTTTCTTCAAGTCAACCCAAAGAACCACAATGCAACAAGATAAAATTCGTAATATTGCCATTATTGCTCATGTTGATCATGGCAAGACCACTTTAGTTGATGAGTTATTCAAGTTTGGGGGGTTGTTTCGTGACAATCAACGTGTTGTTGAACGTCTGATGGATTCCAATGAACTGGAGCGTGAGCGAGGGATCACGATTACCTCAAAAAATGGTTCTTTTCCTTATCACGATTACTGTATCAACATTATTGACACGCCCGGACATGCGGATTTTGGCGGTCAGGTTGAACGTGTTCTGCGCATGGCGGATGGGGCTCTGCTGCTGGTCGATGCCCAGGAAGGACCGATGCCGCAGACCTTTTTTGTTCTCAAAAAAGCGCTTGCTTTGTCGCTGCCGATCATTGTTGTGATCAATAAAATTGACAAACCTGCAGCGCGTCCCTTCTGGGCGGTGGATCAGGTATTTGATCTTTTTGTCAAGCTTAATGCCCCGGACAATCTGCTGGATTTCCCGGTTGTATATGCTTCCGGACGAGATGGGTATGCGATTGATAATCTTACCGACGAGCGCAAGGATCTGGCTCCTTTGTGCGAGCATATCATCAAAAATATACCGGCTCCGAGCGGTTCCAGTGAAGAGCCTTTGCAGATGCTGGTTAGCACGCTGGATTATTCACCGTATTTGGGGCGGATCAGTATCGGGAAGATCACGAGCGGTCATTTGAACATTAATAAGGAGATTGCAGTAGTGCTGCGGGATGGCTCTATTCGTCCGGCGCGAATTACGAAAGTCTTTCGTTTTGAATCCAATCAGAAAGTTGCGGTTCAGATGGCCAGTTGCGGAGATATTGTTGCCACAGCGGGGATGGATGAAGTCACGGTGGGCTGCACCTATACCGATCCGGACGATCCCCGGCCATTACCGCCGATGGAGATTGATCCTCCGACGATTGCCATGAGTTTTGTTCCTAATGATTCTCCTTTTGCCGGTCGGGAAGGGCAGTTTGTGACCTCCCGACATTTGGCCGATCGGCTTAATCGTGAGACCATATCAGACGTTGCCCTGCAGGTATCGCCTCTGGATGTGGGGATGGGGTTTCGGGTAGCCGGGCGGGGCGAACTGCATCTTTCTATTCTGATTGAAAAGATGCGCCGGGAGGGCTATGAATTTCAGGTGACTCGACCTCAGGTGATTTACAAGGAAGGTTCCGATGGAAAGCGTTTGGAACCATTTGAAGAATTAACCATTGACGTCGATGAAGGGTATGTCGGCCCGGTCATGGAAAAACTCGGCCAGCGAAAAGGCCGGATACAGGTCATGGATACGGCCAATGGCATGGCTAGGCTGGTGTACCAGATACCAACCCGCGGCCTGTTGGGCTATCGTTCGGAATTCCTGACCGATACGAAAGGACTCGGCGTCATGAATTATGTGTTTTATGGATATGAACCGTTTGCCGGAGAAATCCGCAACCGGGTGCGTGGCGCGATGGTTTCCATGCTGCAGTGCCAATCGATTGCTTATGCATTATTCAATCTGCAAGAACGCGGGCGCCTGTTTATCGGCGCCGGCGTGAATATCTATGTGGGGCAGATCATCGGAGAACATTGCCGTGAAGGAGATTTGGTTGTCAATCCCGGCAAAGGCAAGAAGCTGACTAATATGCGCGCTTCGGGGTCGGATGAAAACGTTCTTTTGACTACGCCGGTGACGCTCAGCCTGGAGGATTGTATTTCCTATATCAACGATGATGAACTGGTGGAAATCACCCCTGAAAATATCCGCTTGCGCAAACGCCAGTCGCCCAAATGGTAAGGCCTGTTTTCTCTTTACTCCGCTAAAGACAGCTTGGTGCAGACTGGGCGATGGTCGGAGGCCAGCAGATCATCAATGACCTGAAAATCCAAGCGCTGGAATGTTTTTTGCGGGCTGGAGCAGATGAAATCGATTTGTTGCCATCCGGCATGCTGGCAATTTGCGGTAGGGGTGTTGGGGTTGGCGTTATTGTGAACATCCCAGCAGGACTGGATGAAATCGAGTGTTGGGCTGCCTTGGAAGGTATTGAAGTCACCGGCCCAGATCACCGGTTCATAGCCTTTGTCGTCAATCGTTTTTCGGATCAGCTGCGCAGACTGAACGCGGTATTCGTCATCTCCTGGAAATTCTCCTTGATAGGAGAAGTGGGTGACCACAAAATAAACGGGTTGTTTCATCTGCACTTTGACGACTAGAAAAATCCTTTTTTCAATGCCGGAAGGAGTCGGCAGAAAGACTTTTTCAATCAGTTCGACTGGATAAGGCGAAAGTGCAGCAACCCCATATTTTCCCTTGCCTTCATGGATTGGGATTGCTTTGCCGAAACAGACGTTCATCTTCAGATTTTCGGCCAGCTGTTGGGGGAGATTCAGCTCCGGAGTACGGGCGTGATTGACAGCGACTTCCTGCAATGCCAGGAGATCCGGTGCTTCTTTTCTGATCAATTCAGCAATCCTCTGCCAATCCGCTTTGTCATCCGTACCAATGCCGGAATGAATATTATAGGTCATTACCTTCAGTTGCATGTGCGAACCTCATATTTGTTTTCAGAATGCTGCGATTTTGCGCATGGCGACTGCGGTATCGGCGAACGAAGCCAAGTTGGATGCAACTTCACTGACCAGTGGCCCCTGATAACCTGCTGCTCGTAATTCCGCCATGACGACCGGGAAATTGACTTCTCCCTGCAGCAAAGCGGTCCAAGTTCCATTCAGGGCATTGCCTTTCCAATCTTTCAGATGAACATGCAGGATGCGTTTGCCGAGTGTCCGTACCCAGTGTTGGGGATATTGAAAAACGGCCATATTGCCGGGATCAAAATAAAATCCAATCCGGGGACTGCCTACACTGTCGAGAAAATTGCGCATTTCCAGCGGACTGAATAGAAATCCATTCCAGACGAATTCCACCGCAAAGCCAAGCTTGAGTTTTTCCGCTGTAGGAACCAGTTTTTTCAGTGCGGCGATGGCATTTTGATAAGCATCTTCGTAATACAATTCAGGCGAGAGCCTTCCCAACGTATGCAGGCAGACTTTTGCGCCCAGCTTGGCGGCGCATTCCATGCCCCGGATTGCTTCTGCGATGCCGTCGGCTGCAGCTTGTCCACTGGCCAGCAGGTTGCCGGATTTTGCACCGAGGGTCAGAGAGGTGATTGGAACGCCCGAGTTGATTGCCTGTTTCCGATATTCTTCCAGCTGAGGATCCGTGACCTGGTAGTTCAGGGGGGCTTCCAGGGCAGGGCGCAAGGAGAGCTCGACTTCGTTATATCCAGCGATACGTGCTTGTTCCAGGAATTCTGCGATTGGCATATTTCCGGTGATGAGTTGCGACAGTGAAATGTTCATCAAAAACTCCTCTTTGAAACGACGGTTGATGGGGCTGCGGTAGTCCCTTGAATACAAGCAATAAAATATACAGCTTCTCAAGGAAAAAAACAGACAACGGTTCGATTTTAGCAGTTTTTCTATTTGCACTTTTGGTGATAGTGTATGATTCTGCTTGAAATTTTATCCCGGGAAGCTATTTTTTAGTCGTTACGCAGACATCAGCCAGCCCACCCAACTGGGGGGGATTGCCCTAAAGTGGACGCGTACGGGAACCGTGTTCCACAGGAGAAAAACCGGGGGGATGAGTGACCGATTTTCCGAAAGTGTATTTACTCAATCAGTATCCATTACTCGCGGAAGAACCTTCGTTTGCTTGTGCAGAGGGTTTTCATGTGTGGGATTTTTGCAGTCAAGGGCGGTTATAGTAATGCAATGCGTAATTCTGGTCGTGTTTTGCTGCTTTGGCTGGTTTCTGTTGGGAGTGTGTTGATGAATGATCGTGTTTATGTCATGCATGCTTTGTTTTCAGAAATTGTGCGCAATGGCAGTGTCAGCCGCAGCCAGTTGAGCCGGACGTACGGATTGCGTCCAGCGACCTTGGTCGCCGTGGTGGAACGCATGAAAAAGCAGGGTTTTCTTCAGGAACCTGATCGTCAGGGGCGTCATACTGGGCGTCGGGCTTCGGATTTGATGTTGAATCCGAAAGCTGGCAGTTTTATTGGTTTGGAATTGACCCCCAGCCGTATTTATGCTGTTCGCATGAATGCCGCAGGGGAAGAAGAAAAACGCCAGCAAATCCAACTTCCGGCGGCGGCCTCCAGTAAAAAAATCTGTTCTCTTTTGTTGACGGTCTATCAGGATTTGCGTCTGGCCAGTGGCGGCGGGATGCTTGGTTTCGCAGACCCCGGGGCGATCGATTTGAAAACAGGAAGAACTTTGCAAACCGTCAATTTGCCAGCTTGGGAAAAAGTCCAGGTGTTTGATTTTTTCCGTAATAATACAGCGGATCAAACCCCATTGCTTGCACCGGAAACGTTGGTACGTACTTATGCGGAATACCTGCAGTGCACCCCCGATTTTCCGGAAACCTTATTTCATGCCCGTTTCAGTGAAGGAATCGGGGGTGGTTTTATCAACAAGGGAGAATTGTTGATTGGCAATCGCTGTTCCAGTATGGAATTGGGCCATTTGGTATTGTCGCCTACGGGGCGGCGCTGCCGTTGCGGTAATCGTGGTTGCCTGGAGGCAATGGCAGGGGCAGCAGCTTTGCGGCAGATGATGCAGGAACTGGTCGCCAGTGGGGTGTCCACACGCATGGAGATGAATGATTTTACTCTGGAGCATTTTGTGCAGATGGCCAATGAAAATGACCGGGCTGCTCAAGTTCTGGCTCAGGAAACCTGTGAACGAATAGGCCCGGTTCTGGCAATGGTTACAACTCTGCTGAATCCGCAGATTATCGTCCTCTCCGGCGAATTGGCTGGATTGGGAAATCTGCTGTTGGATGCGGTAAAACGGGCAATCGCACTGCGCTGCCTTAATAATGCCGCAGAAACAATCAAAATAAAAATATCAACTCTGGATGAGTTTGCCGGCGCCAGAACGGCGGCTTTGCTGCGACGAAATATATTTTTGGAAAAAGCTTTGCAGTTGCGTCCGCGCCTTATCCCGCCTTTATCTGCTGGAATGATCTGAGGACGGGGAAGTTGCGGAGTGTGGAGCAATACTCTTTACTTAACAAATCCACCTGCCTTTTTACAACTTAACGTCCCGATTGTAAACGGCATGAATACTATTAATTTGGGTGCAACTACGATAGGATGTAAATGGACAGCCCGTCCACAACCTAAAATGGAAAACATGAGGACTGTGATTGGAGAAATTGCTTCAACCATTGCACTTGAATTGGAG
>JBAXYW010000178.1:0-8337 GCA_041670605.1 Lentisphaeria bacterium | reverse complement strand
CTCCCGTCCCAGAAAGATTCCACCCTGCGCCATAGAGTCATTCCGGGACGTGTTACGTTCGGGTACGTGTACGTTTGTAGTTCAGCCTTCAGGCTGCGTGGCTCCTGCGAGCTTCAGCTCGCTTCCCGTTCCCGGGTTTTCCCCAGAAAGTGGCCGGAGCTTCCAGCTCCGGATCCGCTCCCGTCCCCGTCCCCGTCCCCGTCTTCAGGGCACTATTTACCTTCAGACTGCGTGGCTCCTGCGAGCTTCAGCTCGCATTCCCACTTTCCACTTCGTTCGTCCGTGTTTACAGGAAGAGGTTATCGATCAGTCGGGTTTTTCCGAAGAAGGCTGCGACCGCCAGCAGAGCCGACTGGTCGATTACGCTTACGGGGCGCAGGGTCGCCTGCGCCATGACCTCGACATAATCCACTTTTCCACTGGCGCTTGCTATCGATTGCCGGACCTCGTCGGCCAGAGATTGGGCGTCCCTGCAGCCGGCCAAATATTTTTTTTCAGCGTTCTGCAAGCCTCTATAAATACTCAAGGCCTGTTGTCGTTCTGTGGTGCTGAGGAATTTATTTCTTGAACTCATGGCGAGGCCGTCGGCTTCCCGCACCAGGGGGGCGAAGATCAGTTCGACGGGCAGGTTCAAGTCCCGCACCATGCGTTGAATGATCAAGGCCTGCTGGGCATCCTTCCGTCCGAAGATGGCCAATTGGCAGTTGCAGATATTAAATAATTTCAGAACGACGGTTGTGACTCCGCGAAAATGTCCGGGGCGACTGGCGCCACAAAGGGTTTGGGACAAGCTATCTTCGAGGACCCAGGTTGAATGATCAGGGGCATACATGACGGCGGGTTCCGGATAGAAAATTCCATCGACTCCAGCCTCTTTGCAGAGCTTTTCATCCTTGGCAAAGTCCCGGGGATAGCGATGCAAATCCTCGTTCGGGCCGAACTGAGTCGGGTTGACAAAAATGCTGACCAGGACACGATCGGCATGTTTTTTTGCCAGTTGTACCAGCGACAGGTGCCCAGCATGTAGATACCCCATCGTCGGAACCAGGGCGATGCGCAAATTCCGACTCCGCCAGGTCGCGGAGACCGCGCGTACTTCAGTAATAGAACGCAAGATTTTCATATTCCGGATTTATCTTTCTTCCGGGAAACTGCCGTCCCGGACTTCCTGACAATATTGTTTGATGGCCGTAATTGCGCTTTGATAAAAGTCCGCATAGACTTTGGCGTGGCGTGGCAGATAGGTACCGCCAAAGTTGAGCAGATCGGAAATGACCTGCACTTGCCCATCACAATGTGGCCCAGCAGCAATCCCAATCGTCGGAATTTTCAGCAGAGCCGTGATTTCTTGGCTGAGAGCAGCGGGAATGCCTTCCAGGACGACAGCAAAAACGCCGGCTTCCTGAACCGCCAGAGCTTCTTTGCGTAAAGCCGCCGCTTCTTCGGAACTTTTGCCATGCAGCCGGTACCCCCCATCCTTTAGCACAGATTGCGGCAACAGACCAATGTGCCCTATCACTGGAATGCCGACCTCGACCAGACGACGCAGGGTCGGTAACATGGCAGTGCCGCCTTCCAGCTTGACCGCATCCGCACCACATTCCTTCAAATAACGCCCAGCATTACGGATGGCTTCTTCGGTCGAAATCTGATAGCTCAGAAAAGGCATGTCGCCGATGACCATCGCTTTCTTTGCACCGCGCCGCACGGCTGCCGTGTGACTGAGCGATTCCTCCAAGGTCACAGGTAGAGTCGTATCATAGCCGAGAACTGTATTGCCCATCGAGTCGCCAACCAATAAAGCCTCACAACCAGCTTCTTCACCCCAACGAGCCTGGGCGGCGTCATAAGCAGTTATCATGACGATCTTTTTACCACGGGCTTTCAGAGCGGCAAAATCACACACTGTGATCCGCTTATCCATTGTTCCAATTCCTTTCACTGCTTCCGGTATCCGGAAGCGTTTGCTTTTATTTCGGCCCCTCGCCAAAATGTTCCGTGTAGAGAGAAAGAGCATCCCGGCTGCCGGCAGCGGCGGCTTTGCTGAGCCATTGCCGAGCCTCTTGTGGTTTTTTGCTGGTGCCATCCCCCCGCAACAGGCAGAGTGCCACCTGAATCATGCCCAGCGGTTCGTTTTGAAGGGCAGCTTTTTGGAACCATTGAAAGGCTTCCTCGGGCGCGGCTTTCGCGCAACCATAGCCTTTTTGCAGATAAAGTCCCAGCTGAATCTGAGCATAGACGAGATTTTGTTCGGCGGATTTTCGCATCCATTGGCAGGCCGCTTCCGGTGATTTTTCCGTGCCGACGCCTTCACTATAGGCGATGGCCAGATTGAAGGCTCCGATTGCTTCTCCCTGTTCTGCGGCTGCGCGATAACATTCAAATGCTTTTGCCGGGTCGCAGGCCGTGCCATCTCCATAGCGGTAGCAATCTCCCAGATGCACCAGAGCAGGCCCATAAGCTGCCACAGATGCGGTTTTGAACCAGGAGAAGGCCAAATCAGAATTGGCCGCAATTCCCAGTCCTTTTTGGTAGCAATAGCCAAGCTTGGCCTGGGCTTCCGGATCGCCATCCTGCGCTGCCAGCGTCAGCCAGTTGAACATTTCTGCATAATTACGTTCGACGCCGACGCCCCGCTGATAACAATCCGCCATGCGTACTTGGGCGCGGCTGTTGCCGTGGCGCGAGGCATTCAGAAGATAGGATACTGCTTCCTGCGGATTTTCGGGGGCTCCCAGTCCGTTGAGCAGGAAGTTGGCGACTTTGCTCATGGCGGCGGTGTCGCCGGCGTTGGCTCGTATTTTCAGGTAATGCAGCGCCATTTTATAATCCCCGCGCTGTTCTGCAGCGATGGCGGCATTGATCTGAGCCTCCGGAACTCCGGCATCGGCTGCCTGATAATACCAACGCAAGGCTTCCTTGAGGTTTTTCTTTACCCCAAAACCGCCATCATAACAGAGCCCGACATTGAACATGGCTTGTGGATTCCCCTGATTGGCAGCCTCCAGAAAAAGAGAAAAGGCCTTTTGATAATCCTGTTTCTGCTTCAGAAGCCCTTCAAAATAAATCTTGCCAAGCGCAAGTTGGGCATTGGCATTCCCGTCTTTCGCCAATTTTTCCAAACGCTCCAGAGAGACTTTGTCTTCCTTTCCGGGAGCATGGTCAGAGACCTTGATCGGCGGACGCTTGTCAAGATCCTGTATTTCCAGTGTATTGGACTTTTTCTCCCCAAAAGGCCACCACCAAGAAGCTTGCACGCTCAGGCAACTACAGGCCAACACGAGCAGTAGTATTTTTAATTGATCTGAAATGGACTTCATGATTCTTCCTTTGTCTTGCTGAACTCCGTCAAACTCCCGTCTCACGAAAATACAGCGGATGGGTAACCCCTTTTAAAATAGTACGAATTTCATGATATTCTTTAAGACTGCTTGAAAGGGGGCTTGGTTCCTGATCTTCCCGAGAAACGGTTTGTTTCATGGCTTACTGTTTGAAGCGTTTTTCCAGTTCGGAATAGGTTATGTGCACCATGGTTGGATGTCCTGCGGGGCAGGCATACGGCATTTCACAGCGTACCAAGTCACGCAGAATGCAATGCAAATCCGCCTCACTCCATTGTTCTCTGATGCGTACGGCATGGCGGCTGGCAACTTGTGCGAGATGAATGGCATTCTGCCGGTTGCTGAGATTGTTGTTGCGCAGATCGTCGATAATATCGCGTATCGTAACAGCAAAATCCTGATCCGGCAGGTTGGCCGGCAGTGCCGTGACCAAAAAACAGTGCCCCCCGAAATGCTCCAAAGAAAACCCTAAAGACTGAAAGTGGCTCAGCTCAGAATGCAAAAATTTGCTTTCATCTGGACTCAAATTCACCGTGATCGGCAATAACAGCTGCTGCTGTGGAATTTTGCTGGCCTGCAGATTTTTCAACAGGCGTTCAAATAAGATTCGTTGTTGAGCCGCGACCAGATCCACGACGACTAATCCGGCGGAGCTCTCGGCCAGGAGATACCTCTTGCCCAGGCGGCTTTTGATCCGCAACGTTTGCAGCATATTTGCCCCCGCCCCTTCCGCTGGCGGCGGCGGTGTGGGGGGAGTATTCGATGTTTTGAGCGCTTCGGGAGAAGGCGTAGCTTGACTGCTTGTCGGTGTCGTCGGTGGCGAAAAAACAGGAGCGCCGGTGTGGGTCTGCCGAAACGGCCCTGGCAGTGGCAGACTGGGCTGTACGGGAGCCGGCACAAAGGGTACTGGCATGACTGGCAACGGCTCCGGACTTGCGCCTTTCTCCCGGGAGTCAGACCCAATGGCCGGAGTGGTAATTTCTTCGGCGCCGCCCGGCATGGAGCGCAGGGCCTGGCGAAGCGCGGCAGCAAGGATAGCAGAGATCCGCATTGAATCCCGGAAGCGTACCTCATGCTTAGTGGGGTGGATATTTACATCGACGCGGTCGGGTTCCAAGTCAATATACAGTACGACGGCGGGATAGCGTCCCTTGGGGATCAGGGTGTCGTAAGCATTCCGGATGCCGAAGTACACAGTGTCTGCGATAGCAGCCCGCCCATTGACGATAATGCGTTGCTCATGTCGAGTACTGCGGGTAAAACCGGGCTTGCTGATGTAGCCATAGACATGAACGCGCTCTTCCACATAATCAACCGGCAGCATCGCCAGAAAAGCATCTTTGCCCAAGAGCATTGCTGTTCGAGCCGCGATATCCTGCGCTGAGCCAACTTGCAGTACTTTTCGCCCGTTCAGATGCAGATCAAAGGCAATGTCCGGACGGGATAAGGCTAACAGCAGCATCGTCTCCTCAAGATGACTGTCTTCCGTAGCCGGCCCTTTTAAAAATTTTCGGCGGGCGGGGAGATTGCCGAAAATATAAGCGACTTTGATATTGGTTCCTGGGGCGCAGCCGCAGTCCCGGACGTCTTCGATCTGCCCGTAATTGATGAGAATTTCAGTGCCTTCCAGAACGTCCGCCTGGCGGGTCTGTAAATGGAATCGCGACACGGACGAAATACTGGGCAGGGCTTCTCCGCGGAAACCCAGCGTATGGATTTGACCGACATCGCTTTCGTCGCGGATTTTGCTGGTCGCATGGGCTTCCAAGCAGAGCAGGGCGTCCTGCCGATCCATGCCGCAGCCATTATCAATGACTTGCAACAGGCGTTGTCCACCCTGTTCGGCCAGTACCCGGATGCGAGTGGCTCCTGCGTCAATCGAGTTTTCTACGAGTTCCTTCAGTACAGAAGCAGGCCGTTCAATGACCTCACCAGCGGCAATACGCCCGGCGACTTCCGCGGATAGGATTTTAATAACACTCATGGAAACGGCCTTCTGGTTCAGCAAGAAAAGGCGATCGGATCAAAGCATAGCAGTGTCGTCTGGCGGGCGCTCCCCCGAAACGATGAATTCCTGTAGATGATTCTGGCAATTGAGCGGCGCACGCAACTCCATATAAACCCCATTTTCCAGATATTTTTCGCAATCCACAGAACATTGTTTGCGGATGATTTTCATGATATCATATCGGGTATGCGGGATCAATAGCTGCATCCGGTTCATAACGGCAGTGGTTTGTTGTGCCAGCTGGAGGATCAATTCCTCCAGACCTTCCCCCGTTTTAGTGGAAATCATGATCGCATCCGGAAACTGATCGAGCAGCTTCTGCCGGGTCAAGGCATCGGGCACCAGATCAATTTTATTTAATACCATCAGCGTGGGTTTGAGGCCGACCCCGATTTCTTCAAGCACATCTTGAGTGGTCTGATGGTGTTCGGTCAGATTGCTGCCGCTGGCATCCAAAACTTCAATGATGTAATCCGCCAGACGGGTTTCTTCCAGGGTGGATTTGAAGGCCTCAATGAGTAAGTGCGGCAGTTTTCGAATAAAGCCAACTGTATCGGTCAGCAGCAGTTCCAGTCCACCGGGCAGACTTAAGCGGCGCACCGTGGGATCCAAGGTGGCAAAAAGCTTGTTTTCAGTCAGTACAGAAGCCTGAGTCAAAGTATTCAGCAGAGAGGACTTTCCAGCATTAGTATAACCGACGATCGCGGCAACCGGGACGGGTTTGCGAAGGCGTTTGCTACGCTGGATATCGCGCTGTTTGCGTACTTCGGTCAACTGGGTTTTCAATTTGGCGATCTTCATGCGAATTTGGCGGGAATCCAGTTCCAGTTGCTGCTCCCCCTCGGCACGCCCACCCAGACCACCTGCCATCCCGCGCTGACGATTCAGATGCGTCCATTTTCGCTTTAAGCGGGGCAGGTCATAATTCGCCTGCGCCAGAGCAATCTGCAGGCTGGCTTCATTCGTCTGTGCCCTAGCCGCAAAAATATCCAGGATGACTTCCTGGCGGTCGATGACGGCCAATTCACTCAGGTTTTCCCAGTTGCGCTGTTGCGCGGGGGTCAGAAAATCGTCGATAATGATGACATCTGCTCCCGCTGTTTGGGCGGCTTGCACGATTTCATCGGCTTTCCCGCTGCCGACGATAAAGGCAGGATTCAGGCTGCGGATTTTGGCCATGATGGAGCCCGCTTTCGGGAGGCCCAGCGTTTCCACCAGCTCGCCTAATTCAGCCAGTAATTCTTCGGCTTGTCCGAGCGTGCTGTTTTGATGCTGAATTCCTACTAGGAAGGCTTGCGCCACTCTGGTTTGGTCATCCAGTTCGTCAAGATACGACTTGGTTTTCATAATGATTCCTTGTCTCTGGCCAAAAGAACAACCGGGCGCACCCAGATGTTGGCCGCATCTTTTTCACGCATCGATAAGCGGCTTTCCATGACTCGTATGCGGATCAAGTCCCCAAAGGGAGCCCGCCCCTCCATTTGCAACATACTGCCATGAACCAAACCTAAATCCGCAAACTTCTTCAAACCGGGCAGATTCTCGCTGATGTTGACCACCATCGCTTCCTGACCAAGAGCGAGCTGATCCAGAGAAGTCAGATCATTCTCATTCCCCCCAAGGGTGGGAAGATGCTGCTCCAGATAGTCGCGCAGCCCAAAACAGTCGTCCCGGGTCTCAATGGCATCTGCCAAGGCCATAAAACGAGCCATGTATTTCTCCGTCAGAATATGCTCCGCCTTGCAGGCAAAATCATCCGCTTCCTTTTCCGATAACTTGAGTATTCTGGCAAAAAAATTCTTCATCACGGCATGTCGGTGCCGGATCATATCGGCCAGGCGTTGCCCTCTGGCGGTCAAGGTTACTGGGGCATGCGGCTGATAGCGAATTAAACTGCGCGCGGAAAGTGCCTGCAAGGCATTGGATACCGAAGGGGTGGAAACTCCGAGCTTCACCGCGATGTCTTTGCTGTGGGCGTGTTTGTCACTTTCGATAATCTCTGAGATGGCTTCCAGATAATCTTCCAGACTGCTGGAAATATCCATGGTGTTCATATGTCTGCCTTGAAGGATCCCTTGTATGTCGCTGAATGCCCAGTTTAACACTTCCTTGATTCCCGGACTGAATCAATACTCGAGCCGGAAAATATAATGCCTCTTAATATAAATTTAGACTGGACTAATTCAAGGCCATTCCAGCAGGAATCCGCCTTTCATGCCATTTTCTGCTAAATCCTCTCTGGTTTTCAAAAGGCACGCAGAGGAATCGAAAGAGTTTTCAACGCCACTGGTTTAGAAAATCCTGCGCAGAATCCTTCCATTTGAACTTGCAAAATGGAACGGCGATAGTAACCTATTGTCATGCCATTATTTTAAAAAATGGGTTTCTCGCGATTCGTTTGACTCTGTCAAAAAAAGCAAAACAGATTGCCTCCCGGCAGCACAGCAACAGGAATACTAGAATCATTATGGAAAAAAGTTCTTCGCCTCTTTTTGCCGCTACGGCGCGAATCGATTTGACCAATCCCCAGCCATCGGGAAAAGTACTGGATCCCTTATATGCCAAAGTCCTGGTCTTGCAGAATGCGCAAAAGACCCTGATTCTCATTACTATGGATGTGACTGCGATCGCTGGCCGTCAGATCAGTGACGGCATGTTACCCGATGGGGGCGAAGATTTTATGCCAAAATTGCGGCGGATTCTTGAGCGCGACTGGCATCTTGCCGCCGACGGATTGCTTGTCAATGCGTCCCATACCCATCCGGCCGGGCGCTTGCTTTGTGACGATGAGGAACAACTCGAACGGGTTGTGAGCGCTTGCCGGGAAGCCATGCAACATCTGGTCCCGGCTCGGATCGGTTTTGGACGTGCTTCGGCACAAGGTTTTATTATGAACCGCAATTTGGCACTCAATAATGGTCGAGACGGGACCTTGCGCCATACCAACCCAACCCCACCGGACGAACAAGTCGCTGGAGTGCGCCGAGT
>JBAXYW010000177.1:0-8367 GCA_041670605.1 Lentisphaeria bacterium | reverse complement strand
TGAAATGTCATCCACCTGTTGAAGTTTCGTTCACTGTGCAAAACCAGAGACTGGATGACATTAAAAAACAATTTTTAGCACTCGAGTTTCCATAATTTCGGGAAAATCCACTACAAAAAACAATAGGGGGGGGTATAAACTTGACGACCCGCATTGTCAGGTATAGCATATAGGTATGGACATCTATCCTCAAAACACTCGGGACTTTGAGAGACGTTTTTGGGACAATGAAGCTTATTGTCAATGACAATCAAAATCGGTACCAAATTGAGTTATCATTGACACCATAAAACGGAGGTGTCCGAATTAGCTGCCGCAGGCTCTGCGGTACCATGGTATGATCGCAACTCATACAATATAAACTACTTGAAGATATATTTCCCGGTCCGGAGGGCCGCACAGACATAACCCCCGGTGAGGCGCACGCAGTGCGTCGCAACCCGGGGTACGGAGTCCCACTAAAACCAGCGCCCGGAGGGCGCGACCTCTGAAGATATTATAGTACGGTTCAGCTTTTTTTGTTTTGTATCTTCAATCGTGCCGAGGGCTATAGAGTGCCGGTGTCCTCGCTTGCCGACTATTTTTGATATGCCCTTTTTGGGTATCGTTTGTTTGCGTTCAGTAACCCCGGGCGTTGCCCAAGTCCTCGTGCCGCTTGCGGCACGGGTAAATATTTGGCATTCCCAAGGGGAGTCGAACCCCTGTTTACGGGATGAGAACCCGTTGTCCTAGGCCACTAGACGATGGGAACAGAATAACTTTTCGGACATTCTTATACTATACGATTGGGAGCCCGGAAGTCAAGTATAAAACCGGGGAAAGTGACGGAAAATCACTTAACCAGAATCTCATTGTCCGCCAGGGCGGTGATTTTCCAGGATTTCTCGATTTTCTGCAGACGGAGCTGGAAATGGCGGATTTCGTCAAAGGTAAAATTGTTGCTGTCGATTTTGGCCTGCACGACGCATTCAGCGTCAGCTCGGGTTGGCGTCGTAATATGGACTTCGATATCCAGGGGAGTGATACTGATGCTGTTACAAAAGGTACGGTATCGTGTCAGTTCACTGATCAGCACTTCATTGCTTAGCGTCCCTTTGATTGGGGCATCCTGGATCTCAAAGGTGACGGAATTTGCACAGATCGTTCCGAAATCAAACATTTTGATGGCCATTACGGCAGGATTCTCGGTGCTGCTCTTGCTGAGGATGGAACACGCTTGATGAAAGCGTTTTTTAATGCGTTTGCTGTCATTCGGGCGCAGATAAAAGGCGACTCCGGCAGCCAGTGTAGCGACTAGAAGCATGGAAAAAAGTTGGCGGTATTTTTTCATAAAATATGTAGCTTGGGAAAGGGGCTGGAGTTTTATTTTTTTCGGTTTTTGAATTTTATTGGTTTGCCGCGGACTCGTTTCAGGCTGACCTGTCCGAACTCATGTTGTTCGATCGGCATAGAGCGGTTATCGCCGACCACATAAACTTTGCCTTTCTCAACGCTTCGTGGGGGCAGTTCCCAATCACAGGGAGTGAGTGTGTTCCATTCTTCCTGCAGGGCTTGCCCATTGACCAGCAAAGTACCCTGGCGGAATTCGACGCTTTCTCCAGCCAGGGCGACGACACGTTTTAACAGCAGGATATTCGCTCCGACGAAACGGATGACGACGACATCGCCGCGTTTTGGGGTGGAAAACCAGAAAGCGGGTTGCCAATAAAACAGGAATTCTCTTTCCTGGTAGGTCGGCAGCATGCTGCCACCATTCGTCCAGGCCGGACGGCAGATGAATTTGAAAAACAGGAAAGACAATACGGCAAGGATTATTATCCGCAACAAGTAGGATCGGTTCACCCGGGGCAACAAAAATCGTTTCAAGGCGCCTGCAAGAAAGGATTGAAACTTATTCTTCATCTTCATTTTCCTGGGCAATCCGACGATGCATGTGGACATTTTGAACGAGTCCGGAGAGCAGCATGATGCTGATCATAAAGGAACCGCCGTAACTGACATAGGGGAGCGGAATGCCGATAATGGGAGCGGCCTGCACGGTCATTCCGATATTGATAATGACATGGGTTGCCATGATGACTGCTGCTCCCAAAGCCAGGCTGGCGCCCAAGTTGTTCCTGGCCAGCAGTGCCGTCCGACAGAAACAGAGCACCAGGCAGGTCAGCAGGATTAGCAGAACAATACTGCCCAGAAAGCCGGTTTCTTCCGCAATGACCGAAAAGATGAAATCCGTGGGGGCGACAGTTTTGGGCAAATAACCCAGGACATGATGGGTTCCTTTCAGATAGCCTTTCCCGGTAACACCGCCACTGCCGACGGCGAGAAGGGATTGTTCCGCATTCCAAGTGTCTCGCAAGTGGCCATCATGGACAGCGAAAAAGGCGTTGATTTTTTCCCGAAAGTGGGTTTCCATGGACTCCCTCAGCAAGGGAGAACTGGCCAGCAACAGGGCGTGAGCTGGTGGTTCCAGAAAGACTTTGATACGTTCGCGCTGATGCGGTGCCATCTGCTGATAGGCCAGAGGGAGAGCGATCAGCAGGATCAGAAAGCCGAGGAAAAACCAGCGCCAACGCAGCCCGGAAAGCAAGAGCAAGGCCAGAGAAAAAGGCAGGAAAACTAGAGCGGTGCCGACATCGGGTTGCAGGCAGATCAGGAGTACTGGCAACATGGTGACGCAAAGGATTGGCAATGCCGCTGGAATGACGCTGTTGCGCAATGCTTGCCGGCTGGCCAGCCAGGCCGCAAACAAGAGAGTCACCGGCTTGGCAATTTCAGAGGGTTGCAGCTGTCCCAGACCCGGCAGAATAATCCAGCTGCGGGCACCATTGATTTTTTCCCCGATGAAAAACAAAAGGAACAGTAATAAAATGGAGCCCAGATAGAGTAGGCCGGAGATTTTTCCCAGGCGTCGATAATCAATCAGTGCGGCGGCTAGATAGGCAATCATGCCAACTCCGATCCAAAGAAGCTGTTTGTACCATTTGCGGGCAAATTCTCCGCCAATTTCGACGCCGGTGCCGTAGATGAAAATCACGCCGATGGTCAACAGGATGAGTTGCAGAAAAATAGCAAAAAAATCAGCCATTGGGAGGATGCTTGAAGTTTTTTTTAGAACAGGAGTCGGCATTAATAATTGGCGCTTGTGTGCTATATTACTACGAGGGAGAAGAAACAATGCGAGGTTATTATGAAACTATAAATCTTTGCGGAGAAAAAACAATATGGAAATGACAACTTTTCTGCTGAGGATTGGGACGGCTCTGTTTTTGGGCGCAGTGATTGGTTTTGAACGCGACGTGCACGGGCGTGCAGCGGGCTTGCGTACTCATATGCTGGTTTCTGTCGGGTCGGCCTTGTTCACCTTGATTTCCATCAGCCTTTCAACCGAGCTTGGCATGCTTGGCGATCCCGGCCGAATTGCCGCGCAGATTGTTTCTGGAATCGGTTTTCTGGGGGCCGGGACGATTTTGAAGTCGGGGTTCAACGTACGCGGGTTGACAACGGCGGCCTGCATGTGGCTGATGGCGGCCATTGGCATGGCCTGTGCAGTCGGCTGGCTCTGGCAGGCTACGATTGTTTCCGTAGGAATGCTGTTGGTATTATTGACGGCAAAAAAAATTGAGAATAAGCTGCATCGCGTATTTACACTCAAGGTGTCCATCGGTTCCGGAAGCGGCGATATTTTCACTCGTATGTTTGATTTTCTTAATGGCAGAAAAGATATTACGATTACTTCAACGGATGGTTCACTGGATGTCAGTAGCGGATTGTATACTACCAGTTTTATGATTGATACGATGACGAGTCGGGGACAGATGGCAATCACCCAGGAAATTTATAAAGGAATCGTCGGATTTGAAAAAGAATTGAGGTTTCTTAAAATTGAATGTATCAGCTGATTTTCCGGTAGGAGTTTGCATGACAAGTTTTGCTAAGATTCCACTTTGGAAAGCGATATTTCTAAACTGTATTTTTCTCCCGCTGTTGATTGTTTTCCCAAGTTGCAGGAGTTCCCGCTTGAGTCAAGAATTCCGTCCCAGGGCGGATCAGCAGAATTGGGGAGATGAAGCCGTCTTGCAGGCAGCGGTTCGGCGCCTGCTGGGCAGTGCCCGGCTGGCCAGCCGGGAACCGGGGGTGGTCGGTCAATATGCGGCTTTGTTGCGATACTGGTATCTGCTGGCTTCTGGCAATGGACAGGATGTCGATGGCGGGGTGCGGATGCTGAATTTTATTCGGCAGATTCATTTGCAGTATGGGGGCGGCAAATCCCTTTGGAAACAAGCGGTACGGGAAGCGAAGAAAACGGGTACCAGGCTGGATGGCATGTCGCTTTCTCCGATACCGAACGAATATTAATGAGTTGGGAAGTGGGAGTTTTTTGCTCCCGGACAGGAGTGAAAAATATGGATATCAGTCAATTTGTCAGTAGCGCGATTTGTCGTGTTGTTGCCATTGAGATCAATGAGCAAGGGCAGTGCGAACTTTTCCGTCGGACTCAAGCTGGGGAAGTCGAAAGCGAATGCCGCCCGTTTCATCCTTGGCTGTTGACCTCTGGTGTTGAGCTGGCTCGCTGCTTACGTAATGTATCCGATCTTGTCGAGTTGTCCGGCGCCGGAGCATTGCGGGTGCGCGTTTCGTTTCCCGATCAGGCCAGTTATGACGTTGCGGTGAAGGAGTTGAAACGTTTGACGGGGCATAATCCGAGTTCCCCATTAGCCCCTTATCGGATTTTCAGTGATTTTAGTCAGCAGTTGCTGACCCTGCTGCCGTTGCGACTGTTCCGGGAAATGGCTTTCCCTGAATTGCGGCGGATGCAGCTGGATATTGAAACCCGCAGTGGAGAACCCGGCATTTTCCCTGATGCAAACAAGGAGAGCGATGAAGTCATTCTTGTTTCTTTGCGGGACAGCACAGGCTGGGAAGTCTGTCTCTCCTCCAGCGGACAGGGGGAAGCCGGGCTATTGCGGCAAATGATCGCTCTGGTGCAGGAACGCGACCCGGATGTCATTGAAGGACATAATATTTTTAATTTTGATCTGCCGTATCTGGAAAAGCGTTGTAAGCGTTATCATATTGGCTTGGCCTTAGGTCGGGGAAAACGGGTGGTGAGCAGCCGCAATTCTCGGTTTACAGCCGGCGAGCGCATGATCTCCTATCAACGTTATTCGATTTACGGGCGGCATGTGATTGACACCTATCACCTGGTGATGTTGCATGATGTCAGTCAACGGGATATGGATAGCTATGGCCTAAAGGCCGCAGCCCGATATTTCGGGATCAATTCCGAAAATCGAACGTATGTCGAGGGAGCCGATATCACCCGGATTTTTGACGAGGATCCGGAAAGGCTGGCGGCGTATTGCCTGGATGATGTCCGGGAAACCGACGGCATCAGCCGCTTGCTGTCCCCCAGCCCTTTCTATCAGGCACAGGTGCTGCCATTGACCTACCAGAACTGTGTCAGCAGGGGAACTGCCACCCGGATTGATGCCCTGCTTTGTGCGGAATATCTGCAACGTTCGTACAGTCTGCCGACTCCGCAGATGGCACAGAGTTTTCAGGGTGGACTGACCGAATCGGTTGAGCCAGGCGTATTTACGAATGTCTGGCATATTGATGTGCGAAGCCTGTATCCCTCGGTAATTTTGGCAAAAAATCTTCATCCAGTCCATGATGAGCTTGGCGTTTTTTCCAAATTGCTGGAGCAGCTTCGGACCTTTCGTTTGTCGGCCAAGGATGCCATGCGTACGGCAGAACCCGAGCTTCGAGATCATTATCAGGCTTTGCAGAGCAGTTTTAAAATTCTGATCAATTCATTTTATGGGTATCTTGGCTTTTCTCAAGGTACTTTCAATGATTACAATATGGCGCGTGAAGTGACGGCGGAAGGGCGCGCTATTCTGACGAAAATGAATGAATATCTGTTGTCTCAAGGTGCCAAGGTGATCGAGATGGATACCGATGGCATCTATTTCAGCCCTCCCCAGGATGTTCAGGATATGGCTGAAATGCAGGGCAGGGTGCAGTCGATTCTGCCGCCCGGCATCGATGTCGAACTGGATGCATCCTATCAGGCGATGTATGCCTACAAAAGTAAAAATTATGCTTTGCTGGAACTGGATGGCAAAGTCAGTATCACTGGCGCTGCTCTGAAATCCAGAGGCTTGGAACTTTTTCAGCGCAAATACATCAAAGAACATGTTACCTTGCTGTTGATGGGGCGGGCAGACGAACTGCCGGCTTTGTATGAGCGCTACGAAACGGCAATCCGGGAACACCGCTTCCCCCTGAAGGAACTGGCAAAACGCGAAGTCCTTTCTACAGCACCGGAAACGTATGCCCAAAAATTGGCGGAAGGAAGCACGAAACGTAGCGCGGCTTATGAATTGGTACTGAAAAGCAAGCGCAACTATCGCCAGGGAGACAGAGTCGAATTCTATATCACGGGCAATAAGAAAAGTGTTTCTATCACCGATAACAGTAAATTACTCGAAGAGGGTCGGGAAGACCAACGGGATGAAAATGTGGAACTTTATCTCAACAGGCTCCGACAACTGCGAGATAAATTCCTATAGAAAGGATCTGTTTTGGGCTTATCGTTATTTTAACCTAAGCGAAGCAGTTAAAGCAATGAAAAATCATTTAACTCGTTTAAAATCAAGATCATGTTGAACTTTCACTTTTCATCCAAATGGTGAAAGGCTTATTCGTCGATGAACCTCTATGGAGTGCGGGAGCGCCAGCTCCCGCTTTCAGTGCGCCGGCTTGCCGACGCACACTCTGTAACGTTTGTTCGTCGACATGTTCATATGGAGTGCGGGAACGCCAGCTCCCGCTTTCAGTGCGCCGGCTTGCCTGCGCACACCATAATTCCTGTCCGCAAAAGAATCTCCTAACGCCTATCCGTAAGGAGACTCGATAACTTGAATGTTCCATTTTTTAGAACGGTCGCTACAATGTTCGAATGGATATTTTTGAATATTACTTAGGAGTACCCAATTCGAGTTCGAAAATTCAACTGTTTTTTTAGGTTTAAAGGAAAATAATGCTGAACAGTGACAAAGTCCGATCTTCGAGAAATAAGACCCTGACTCTTGGACAAGAAGAAGAACAGGCATTTGCCCGACAACTGCAGCGGCTGGAGCAGGGAATGTCGTTGCCTCAGATCACGGATCAAATCTTTCATGATGATCTGTTGAGAGCAGCGGATTTATTCCCACGTCAATTTGTTGATTTGCTGATTCTGGACCCACCCTATAATCTGGACAAGGATTTCCATGGCTTGAAATTTTCTAAAAGCCGGGATCATAATTATAGAGCGTATCTGGAAAGCTGGTTTCCAAAACTACTGCCCTTGTTAAAACCGGAGGCAACAGTCTATTTCTGCGGGGATTGGCGCAATTGTGCGGAGATTTATACCTTGTTGACCAAGTATCTGAAAGTGCGCAACCGCATTACCTGGCAGCGCGAAAAAGGACGTGGAGCCAATGCAAACTGGAAAAACAGTACGGAGGACATCTGGTTTGCGACGCTTTCCGAAAATTATTATTTTGACTTGGAAAGCGTCAAAGTTCGCCGCAAGGTCGTGGCTCCATACCGTGAAAACGGGCAACCCAAGGACTGGATGGAAACCAGCAAGGGAAATTTTCGCATGACTTGTCCGGGCAACTTCTGGGATGATCTATCGGTTCCTTACTGGTCCATGCCGGAAAATACGGACCACCCGACGCAGAAACCGGAAAAATTGCTGGCGAAACTGATTTTGGCCAGTTCGAAACCTGGAGACTTGGTTTTTGATCCTTTCCTGGGTAGTGGTAGCACCGCAGTGACAGCGAAAAAACTCGGGCGACATTATTGTGGAGTGGAAATGAACCCCGAATACTGCTGCTGGGCCTTGGCTAGACTGCAACGAGCCGAAACCGATAAGCACATCCAGGGCTATCAGGATGGCGTCTTCTGGGAACGAAATAGTGCCCCACAATAAAGATAAAGATATGGATTGGTTCAAAAAGGCCTGTTTACGGGTAACAGTTGTGCAGGCAAATGGCTCGTCGCTTCTGGACAAGCTGAAATACAAAGTATAATCTTGTTTTGAACTACGCCTTTTACTCCGAACCGGAGATTCGCTTCTCTGAACTTGGCTTCCGAAATGACCTCCTGGCGCGGGAAACGGGAAAGCGGGCTGAAGCCCGCCAGAGCCACGCAGCCTGAAGATAATGTGTCAATGTCAAGCCGTTTTTAGATATTTTTCGAGCGATTTTTGAAAAAAGATTTCAGAGTACGGTTTGTCATTCACAACTATGCTTCTCATGATTTGAATCAATACCTTCATGCAGGTAATTGAACTACAAACGCGTGCTGGCCTGT
>JBAXYW010000176.1:0-8400 GCA_041670605.1 Lentisphaeria bacterium | reverse complement strand
GGACGCAATTTCAGGGGATTGATCTCCAGCCGGAAATCACCCGGGACAAAACGCTGGGAACGAGCGGAAAAATTGACCGAGATTTTTAGGCGCACTTTGGGTGCCGGCTGCTCCGGGATAAAGATTTTGGGGCTGCTTCGGAGATTGATTTTAACCTCTTCGATGCTATCCCACTGCAAGCTTTTAGGGCGCACATACATATTGTCGATGTAAAACCAACAGATGGTTCCCAGCAGCAACGCGAAGACCTTGCGCCAGATATCGTTTCGGAGCCAGCCCCAGAACTGCTGCCCGAAATGCTGACATTTTGACTTTAAAGTTGATCCATTCATAAAAAATCTGTTGACTCAAAAAAGGTTATCGACGTCGACAGGAAAAGGAAAAAGTTCTGAGACGCATTGTCTCGCAGGTGGGCGGATCTCACAAAATGTAAGGTATGTCCCTTTAATTTCCAGCCCGGGGATTGTTTTTTCGAGGCTGCTCTGCATCGTCTTCCCGGACATGGCTGAGAATTTTATCCAGAACCCAGGTTACCGTTCGATTTTTGACTGGTTCGGAAACCGACTGGCGTTCTTCCCGTATTCCCAAACGACGGCAGAGAAATTTTCGGAACTGCCGGGGGCTTTCCATGACTTCAAGATGTCCCTGCCGGGTCGTTACACTGATGTTTCCACTTTCTTCGGAGACGACGATAACGATGGCATCCGGCACCTGTTCAGAAAGTCCGATGGCGGCATTATGCCGGGTATGAATTGGGCGTCCGTCCAGAATGGTGGCGGAAGGAAATTGGCAAGCTGCTGCTGCAATCATACCATTGCGGATGATAACGCCGCCATCATGCAAAGGAGTGCCTTTGAAAAAGATCGTTTGTAAAAGCAGACTGCTGACCTTCGCATCAATGGGAATCCCGCGTTCAATATATTCATTCAAACGTGGAGCGGCTTCAATCGCCATCAAAGCACCAGTATTATAAAACACTTTTTTTACTTTGCCTTTACTGCTGCGCTCGACTTTCGACCAGACCCAATGCGGATGAACCGTGAACGAACAAACGCAATCGACCAGCTCATCAATCATCGTCAGCTGCGTTTGTTTCTTTTTTTCGGAAGCCAGACGCTTGAAAATCCGGAAGCGATGTCGTCCCAGGAAAGTCAACAAGCGGCGAATTTCCGATTGGAAGACAATGAGCAGGAAAATCGGCATGATAGTAAGCATTCTGGAAAGCAGCCATTCGAGCACATTAAGCTCAAGCAGGTAGGCCAGGATATTCATGGTCGGAATGGCGACGACAACGACCCCAAGCATCAAAAGTCCCGGGGTACCGCGTAACAGGCGCAGGATCAGATAAAAAAACAGAGTCAGAATAATGATCTGAAAAAGGTCACCGATAATTTGTTGCAGTAACATCTGAATACTCCTGAGCCAATTCAGAGGGCTCCCCGGATGGCAGTGGCGACCTGAAGAGCTTGGCGGTTTTCAAGGACCTGGTGAACCCGTAAAATATCACAGCCGTTCAGCAGGCAGGTAACTGCTGTTGCGATGGTTCCACTCAAGCGCTGAGCCGCCTGGGTCTGGCCTGTAATTCGGCCGATAAAAGATTTATTGGACATCCCGACCAGCACCGGGATCCCCAAGTTGCGCCATTCGCCAACATGTTTGAGTAAGGCGAGGTTTTGCTCTTGGGATTTACCGAAGCCGATACCGGGATCGACGACAAAGTGTTCTTTACTCAATGCGCAGGTGGCCACAGCCCACTGCAGACGTTTTTGAAGAGACAGAGCCACTTCCTGATATGCTTCTGCCTGGGGCGGCAGTTGCCGGTCATGCATCAGAATACAACCCGCAGCGAATTTGCGGATGACCCGGGGCATGTCGGGATCCCGTAACGCAGTGACATCATTGACTATGCTGGCTCCAGCAGCCAATGCAGCCTCCGCGACAGCAGCTTTGCTGGTATCAATACTGATCGGAAGAGAACAACAGCGCCGGAGTTCCTCTATCACCGGCAGCACTCGCTGCAGCTCTTCCTGCGTACTGACCGGAGTACACCCCGGGCGGGTGGATTCACCGCCAAGATCAAGAAAATCGGCTCCCTCGTTCTGCATTTGCAGGGCTCTCTGCAGGGCAGCCTCGAGGTGATTGAATTTGCCGCCATCGGAGAAGGAATCCGGGGTCAGATTCAGAATCCCCATGATTTTGGGTTGCCCATCCAACTGGCAATTCTGTTCTCGGAAATGAAAAGTAAAGGTTTGCATTACAGACCGGATATCCTTACTTCTTGCTGTGGCAGCCAGATCCGGCAAACGCCACGCAACAGCTCTCTGTGTAAGACCCATCGCATCTTGGCTCAGTCTGGAATAAGCGGATAAAATACAGCGAATTAACCTTGTCTAAAATACTCATTTTTTCAGCTTTTACAAACCGAATGTCAATGACAAGTCAAATTGGTACCAAATTTGTCATCCAAGGGTACCATAAAAAGCTGCCTATTATTGTATACTACTGACAGCCAATTTTTTTTTGGGGGGGGGAAGGGAGTGGGGTATTTTCAAAAATGATTTACGCAAAGCATTGGGTATGTGTACGTTTGTAGTTCAGCCTTTTAGGCTGCGTAGCCCCAGCGGGCTTTTAGCCCGCTCCCCCGCGCCCGCTTTCTGTAGTGCCTCTCCGAGGTACCCGCTTATGGGAGCTTACCTTTCCCCAGGCTAAAAGCCTGGGGTTAAGCATAGTTATGCGCCTCCGGCGCAAGATCTTATGCCGATTTTGATCAGTCGGTTTGTTTGGAGCTGCTTCTTGTGGCGCCCTCTGGGCGCAGATTTTTGGGGGTGGACTGACCACCCCAGATTCCGCTTCGCTTCATCTGGGGTTACTCATGGTATCACGCCTCCGGCGTTGGGATGGGAACGGGGAGGGAGCGGGGAGGATCCGGAGCTTCCAGCTCCGAACCCTCCCCGTTCCCGGACAAATCCGTCTGCTGCCAAGACCTCTGCGGCACCTACGCGATCCATGGGATCAGTGTTTGGATTTATTTGTGCATGGTACCCAAGGCTTTGCTCTGGGCTGTCATAGCACGCATCTTCGGCGCTCTAAACTCCATGCTTTCGAAAAAACGCAAGAAATAGAGAAGCAAACCATCATTACAACTGAAACTGCGATTCGCCCTCATCCGTTCAAAAGCCAAGCTCAGAGAAGCAAATCTCCGGTTCTGAGAAAAAGGCATAGTTCGAAACAAGGTTACACTGTGTATTCTAGTTTGTCCAGTGGCGGCGAGTCCTTTGCCAGTACGATTGTTATCCCAAAACAGGCCATTTTGCCCCCCGCCTTTTTTTGTTTTTTGTGTGGTTGTTATACGGTTGTTGCGCATTATATTAGTGAAATAGTATTTTCTACTGTCCGGCCGAGAAAAAGAGAGCCAGATTGCAGGAATTCAGTCCTTGGGTGGATTGTGCCTGTGATCTTGCTGTGATTTTTTCAGCCGGTTTTTTTTTGTCGCTTTTCGAAGGATATGAAGGTTTTGCGATGTATGATGTCGTGGTTATTGGCGGCGGAGTGATTGGTTGTGCGATTGCCCGGGAACTTAGCCGTTGGCAGTTGAAGATTGCTTTGTGCGAAAAGAATTCTGATGTGGCGGATGCGGCTTCCAAAGCAAACAGCGCCATTGTGCATTCCGGGCATAGCGCAACGCCGGGAACCCGGATGGCGGAATTCAATATTCGAGGCAATGCCCTCTATGCGGCACTCTGCGCAGAATTGCAGGTGCCCTTTGAGCGCAATGGATCGCTCAATGTCGCATTTACGGAAGAAGACCTTGTCCAACTGCAAAAACTGCTGGACGATGGCTTGCGCAATGGCGTTGGCGGACTACGGATCGTTCACGCGGAAGAGCTGCGGAGCATGGAGCCGAATCTGAATGTTGACATCAAGGCCGCATTGTATGCGCCAAGCTGCGGCATTACCAGCCCCTATGAATTGGCGGCAGCACTGGCGGAAAATGCTGCCCTCAATAAAGCAGAATTTTTTCTGGACTGTCCAGTATTGAAGGTGGAAAAGCGCGAAGATCTCTGGACGATTTTTTGTTCTGGGCGGAAGCTGGAAAGCAGGATAGTCGTCAATGCCGCGGGTGCTTATTCTGATGTTTTCAATAATCAGGTAAGTGCCCGGAAAATACAGATTATTCCCCGCAAAGGGCAGTACTGGATTATTGACAAAAGCTATGCAGGTTCCTTCAAACGGACGATTTTTCAGGTGCCCAGCAGTATGGGAAAGGGAATTCTTATATCGCCAACCGTGGACGGGACGATCATTCTCGGGCCGACGGCGGAAGACCAAGAGGATCGGGAAGATACCAGCACAACCAGCCAGGGACTCGAAGAAATCAAACAGGTCGCCTCTCGAACTTGGCCTGGCTTGCCGAAACATGCACTGATCAGTAATTTCGCAGGTATACGCGCACATACCAAGAATCATGATTTTATCATCGGCGAACCAGAAGACGCCCCAGGCTTCTTCAATGCCGCCGGTATCGAATCTCCAGGACTGACTGCGGCACCTGCCATCGCAGAGCATCTAGCCCACCAAATCAGCGGAAAACTGCAGGCGGAACGAAACCTTGATTTCAATCCCGACCGGAATCAAATCCCCTGTTTTCGGGAAATGAGTTTTGCGGAAAAAACGGCGGCGATTGCCCGCAATCCCATGTATGGACGTATTGTCTGCCGTTGCGAACAAGTTACGGAGGCCGAGATCCGGGCGGCGATTCGCCGTCCGGTTGGTGCGCGCACAGTGGATGCGGTGAAACGTCGCACGCGGGCGGGTATGGGGCGTTGTCAGGGGGGCTTTTGTTTGCCCCGGGTGGTCGATATTCTTAGCCAGGAGCTGGGGCAGAGTCCGGCTCGCATCACCAAAGATGGTGAACAATCGAAAATTTTGTTGTATGATCGCGGGGATCAGCCGGTTCTAAATCAGCCCGAGCTCCCTTGGGATGGCCACCGTGTAAAACCCACCCTGCTAATTATCGGCGGCGGACCGGCGGGGCTGGCGGCAGCAGTGGCGGCTTACGACAGCGGCTGCCGCGATATTTTGGTACTCGAACGTGAACCCGAGCTGGGCGGCATTCTGCGCCAGTGCATTCATACCGGATTCGGCCTGCAGGTCTTTGGTGCTGAGCTCTCCGGGCCGGAATATGCTCAGCGCTATGTGGATCAAGTCAAGGCGCGGGGAATCACCTGCCAGTGTGATACCATGGTGCTGGAAATTACCCAAGACCGTCTGGTGACCTGCGTCAGCCCGACGCAAGGTTTACAGCAGTTCCGTCCGGAAGCCATGATTCTGGCCATGGGTTGCCGAGAACGTTCCAGAGGAGCGCTCGGCATACCTGGCACCCGCTGCGCGGGAATTTTCAGTGCCGGGACGGCGCAGCGTTTTGTCAATCTGGAAGGCTATATACCTGGTAAGAAAGTCGTCATTCTGGGGTCGGGGGATATTGGCTTGATCATGGCCCGCCGGATGAAATTTTCCGGTGCACAAGTCATGGCGGTCGTGGAGATCATGCCCTTTTCCAGTGGTTTGAAGCGCAATGTCGTGCAATGCTTGGAAGATTTCGACATTCCTTTGCTATTGAGTCATACGGTCAGCAAAATCAAGGGGCGCGGGCGGATTACTGGAGTAACAATCAGCCAAGTGGACAGTAATTTCAAGCCGATTCCGGGGACGGAACAGGATTTGGAATGCGATACTCTGTTGCTTTCCGTCGGGCTGATTCCGGAGAATGAGCTGTCCCGGGGAGCTGGCGTGAAACTGTCTCTGGCGACATTCGGGCCGGAGGTTGATGAGAATCTGCAGACCAACATCCCGGGCATCTTTGCCTGCGGTAATGTGCTGCATGTACACGATTTGGTTGATCATGTTTCCGGTGAATCCGCCCGGGCTGGACGAGCGGCAGCGGCGTATGTTCAAGAAAAACTGCCGCTGCCGGAATATATCCGGGTGGAAGATGGCTTTGGAGTGCGCGGAATGGTGCCCCAGCGTTTGTCCGTATCCGCATTCAACAGCCCGATCAAGCTGAGTTTCCGACCGATGAAAGTATTTAAGGATGCTCAACTGGTGGTGGAAGCCGATGAACGAGTCGTGCAGAAGAGCAAACGACGGATTCTGACCCCGGGTGAAATGGTCGAAATTACCTTGCGTCCGGAGAATTTTGCTGGTCATCCGGTGCAGGAAAAGTTGATTGTCAAGGTGGTGTCCGAATGAAAAAGCAATTGGTTTGCATTGGGTGTCCGCTCGGTTGCCGACTGGAAGTCGAAATCGAAAATGGGGAATGCCTTAAAGTTGAGGGGTATAGCTGTCCGCGTGGGGAAAGCTATGCCCGGCAGGAATGCCTGAATCCGACTCGGATGGTGACGGCCTCCATCCTGATACCGGGCAGAATTCTGCCCTTGAGTGTCCGGACGGATCAGGCGTTTCCCAAAAACCGGATCACAGAATGCCTGCAGGTGATCCATACGATAAAACCCAAACTGCCGGTAAAGGTCGGTGACATCCTGCTGCCCAATGTTCTGGATACCGGGGTCAATATCATCGCTACCAGAAATTATCAATAAAGTGCGCCATGGGGTTGCCTGCAGGACGGAGGTGCTTTATAAGACACTCCTTCCCTGTTGCGGGAGGAAAACGAAGCACGAAACCTTTTCTCCTGCTGGTACTTTTTTTCTCGTGTTCTACTGAATAAGCGAGAGCGATGGAGCACCGGTGTCCTCGCCCATCCGCGCTAACTTAACCTAAAAAAGGTATTGTCCGAGATGTGCTTTAAAATTGCCTGCTTATCCCGTTTAGCAAGAATGTTTGAAGCAAAGGCGTTTCCAGAAGACGATTTTTTCGTCGCCTCCGGCGCAGGGAACACCCTTTACATTATCATTCAACCGAAACAGAACAATCACACGGCTTCCAAAAAAAATTTTCATTCTTAAAAGCTGGTCTATTCTGATTTTCAACCCCATTTCGGATATTACTTTTTTTACTTGTGAATTTCTAATTCTCAATTTTGGAATAGAATTTAGCGAAGGATGGCCTTGTAGGGAGTATAGTATAGGGTCAAATCCAGTTTTTCAATAGCCTCAATCCAAGGAATGGGAAAACGGATATCGATTTTTTCTTTAAGTTGTTTTTGGGTTGCTTCGAACACGAACCATGTAAAGGAATCAGGGAATGAAAGCGTTTTGTCTGAAATCGATGGTCGCCATTGGCTTGGCCAGTTTGTTTACAGGATGCAGTACTTGCTGCTGGAACAACAACAAAAATCTGCCAGTAGCGGTTCAGTCAGTTTATACTCCTGTGCCACTTCAGCTGGATGGCAATTTGGCGGAACCCGCTTGGCAGACTGCACCGGTTTATTCGCTGCAATTGGGCAAAGAAGTATACAACAAGCTCCCCGTTGTCATGAAGGCCACTGTGGGGAAAGAGTTGCGTGAAGCGGGTGAATGCCGTTTGCTCTGGGATGACAACTACCTCTACGTCGGTGCCCAATTCACCGATTCGGATGTTTACGCATACGGAGAGGAAGATCAGCAGCATCATTATCTTTTGGGAGATGTGCTGGAAGTCTTTATCAAGCCGGAAAATGAAACCTATTACTGGGAGCTGTATGGAACCCCAAGTGAGAAAATAACAACTTTCTTTATTCCGGGACGGGGTGCCTTGTTTTCCGAACTGCTGACCAAAGAGCCGATTGTCATCAAAGTTGCCAGCCAGGTACAGGGTAGCTTGAATCAATGGAAAGACCGGGATCAAAGTTGGAGTATCGAAATAGCAATTCCGCGTGCAGAGCTGGAAAAATATGGTGCTGAATTCGCCCCCAGTAAGGCCTGGCGGATTTTCCTGTCACGGTATAATTATTCGCGTTATTTGCCGAGTAAAGAACTCTCTTCCTTCCCGCAGCAGAGAGAAACTCCCAATTTCCATCTCTATGAAGAGTACGGGAAGTTGGAACTGCTGAAACCGTAATCGGAAGAAGGGCATACTCTACGGATGGCCTTATTCAGGTTGGTACCAATTCGGAAGCTGGCAGACGTCTCATAAGCGGCTGCCTCGAAGAGGCGTGACAGAGAAAACAAGACGGCATATCTGCTGTTCTGTTGGCGGTCGCTTGCGACCGCCGGGGATGGGAGGACGGGAGCATGGAACCGGGCTAAAGCACGCTAAAGCGACGCAGCCTGTACCACGAACTACGAACCGGGTTGCAGTTTTTGTTCTTCCAGCCAGTAGCTGATGGCTTCGACGGTCATTTCCTCTTCTTTTCGTGACAATTCCTGGTTATCAGTTCCGAAAAGCAGGGCGCTTGGGGTTTTCGTAATGCGAAAGAATTCCAAAGCGGAGGCATCCCGGCTAGTATTGAGGAGAATAATT
>JBAXYW010000175.1:0-8428 GCA_041670605.1 Lentisphaeria bacterium | reverse complement strand
GGTGTTTGTCATAACATACAACCAGCCTAATTAAAAGCAAATTCAAATCGATTTTTTGCTTTTTTGAGTCTAATGGGACGTATGGGACGTATGGGACGAATGTATGGGACGTATGTATGGGACGTATGTCTCACTGTTTCCTCCATATATCCCATGCGTCTACGTCCCCGCTCCCCTCCCCGCTCCCCACAACTTACAACTTACAACTTACAATTCCCCGTCCCCCTCCCCAGGCACAGGGCGACGAATCCCGCTTTTTTATTGATTCCCGGAAGTGCTTTATCGTTCCGGTTCAGGGTTTGTTCCGGTGGTGTCAGCAGTGCCGATGCCGTGTTTAACAAGGCAAAGCCTGTTTTTTCGACCAATGTTATAATATCTGCAGTATTCCGGAACGTTGCTTTTGCATAGAGGGGGTGTCCAGCGGCGGCTTTACGGGCGTAAAATTGTCCCCAGGGACTATCAGCTGGGATAAACGCAAGCAGCAATTTTCCGTTCGCTTGCAGAATCCGTCGACATTCCTGCAGGGCGCCTGTCGGATCAGAGAAAAAACACAGTGCGAAGGTCAGCAGGACACCGTCAAACGCAGCATTTGGGAAGGGCATGTCTTCTGCTCTGCCGTGGTAGGTCTGAATTCCCCGGGCAGCGGCCAGGCGCAGCATTTCCGGGGCTGGGTCCAGTCCGTTCGCAAGCCCGAGTTCCTTGGCAAAGCGGCCTGTGCCAACTCCGACTTCGAGCCACTTTCCGGCAAAATCCGGGCAGGCCAAGCGCAAACAAGCAATTTCCTGGCAAAATGCCGCATTGCCCAATGGGGTATCGTACCATTGGTCATAAGAAGTAGAGCGATCATTGAAGGGATTGCTGCTTTCAATCATGACAGCTACTTTTCAGACGGTGATCAGACGATCTGAATCGCGCACTATGGCATAATGATCCGCCAGTGTCGATAGGGGGCAGATTTCCGAACCGCCGGATTGCCGCAATTTCAAGCAGGTACCGCAGGCAAGAAATTCTCCACCCGAAGCAAGAACTTGCTCGGCCATGTCTTTAACGGCAAATTTAACGTCTGAAATTTTGTCTATTTCGACTCCCTGGCCAGACAAAAAAATCCGCACCTGATCACCTTGTTTGAGACTGAATAAGGCCAAGCGAAGAACATTAAACACAGCCTCTGCATCAGTCCGAGTAATAACGATTCCCAGTTTCATAAAACCCTCCTTTTTTTGCTATGATTAAACAAGTTCGTGCTTTTCACGAAAGAAATTCTTGAAATATCTCAAGGTAAAGCATTGGCTACGTGTGTGGTTCGGGCTGCGTGGCTCCGATAGGCATTATGGAGTGGGTCGGCTTGACGAAGTTTGCAAAGCGGGAGCTGGCGCTCCCGCACTCCATTATGAATGCGTCGGACACGACGGGCAAGCGAAGCGTAACTCAGCAAAGACTCTTTTGCCATCAATCGTGCATAATGCGCTATTGTTGGCGTTTTCCTCTGCCGTCTTCTTTCGGCAGAGTAATAGCAAAGGTACGGATTTTCCGATAGAGCGTGCTGACATTGATACCGAGGTCTGCGGCGGCCTGGCTGCGGTTGCCCCGTCGTCGTCGCAAGGCTTCCTCGATCGTGAACCGTTCCATACTGTCGAGGCGCATTAGTTTTTCCTTGCTGGAGTCTGCTTCGTGTTCCGGACGCAGCTCCGGCGGCAAATGTTTTGTTTCAATGCTGCCGTCCCGGCAAAGGACAAAGGCCTGCTCGATGATGTTTTCCAGTTCCCGGACATTACCGGGGAAGTCGTGTTCCATCAGTCTTGCCATGACGGCATCAGAGACGCTGCTGATATTCTTATTCTGCAGATGGTTGAATTTGCTGATCAAATGTTCGACCAGTAGTGGAATATCTTCCCGCCGCTGAGCCAAGCTGGGCAACTTAAGATAGACGACCCGGATGCGATAATAAAGATCTTCACGGAAAACCCCCTGCTGCACAAGGTCAGAAAGATTTTTATTGGTCGCAGCAATCACCCGTACATCAATCGGAATCGCTTTGACCCCCCCCAATGGTTCAATTATCCGCTCCTGTAAAACCCGGAGCAAGCGCACCTGCATGGCAGGAGAAATATCGCCGATCTCATCCAAAAAAATGGTTCCACCGTCTGCCAAGGCAAAGCGCCCCGGCTTATCATGCCGGGCATCGGTAAAGGCTCCCGCCTTGAAGCCGAATAATTCACTCTCCAGCAAGGTATCCGGAAGCGCAGCACAGTTCACCGCAATAAAGGCTTTCTTCTTTCGTGGTGACAGATGATGAATAGCTCGTGCAAAAAGCTCTTTTCCGGTGCCGCTGGGGCCTTCAATCAGAACGGTTGAGGAACTCGCGGAGATCTGCGGCAGAATTTCAAAAAGTTGCAGCATGGCGGAGCTACGCCCGATAATATCCTCAAAGCTGTAGCGGGAATGCAATTCTTTGCGCAGTTGCTCGACCTGCGTCAAATCCTGAAAGGTTTCCACTCCGCCAACAATGGTGCCTTCCTTATCCTTCAGCAAAGCGGTAGCCATCCGAATCGGAATACGCTGCCCCTGCTGGTTGACGATATGCGCCGTCGCATCCACTACCGGCAACCCACTGTCGAAGGTTCGCCGCAAAGCACAGTTCCGCTCACAGACACTGGCACGGAATACCTCCGAACAACGACAACCTAACGCCAACTCGCGAGAAATACCGATAATGCGCTCCGCCGCATGATTGAAACTGGTAATCCGCCAATCCCGATCTACCGTGAAAACCCCCTCATTCAACGAATCCAATATCGCAAATTCCGGCGCCTGAAAATCCGGAAAGACTTCTTTTACACGTTTGCTCATCGTCTCTTTTCCTCCAGCCGGAATCGAAGTGTTAATAAAATTGCATTCTGCATGACTACAATTCTTAACTATAGCACTCTGCACGATTATTTCCAGTCAAAGCATGAATAAAGTTTTTTGTTTGGCTAAATTGAGCGAACTGCATTTTCGTGGAGTTTGACTGGCTCAGAAAGCCAGCCTATAGAGAGAAAAAGCCCTGCAAACGCAGCCGAAATGAACAATACAGGAATTACAAAGGGTCTTTTTCATTTTTCCACGTCAAACCTAAAATCGCCCTACTTTTTTATACTGTATCTTTCTTATGATCAAGCAAATGAATGTGAAATACGAGCTTGTTTAACGAGCTCGGGCTTTCGTTCTCTGAGATGTTCTGGCATGTATATTGCTAGAGAAGAAAGCATGACAAAGATTGCGATACCACATTGGCAGGGGCGGGTCAGTCCGGTTTATGATGTTGCCGGGCGGGTGTTACTGGCGGACGTTGTTTCCGGCAATATCATTCGTCAAGGTGAACTTCTGATTGGCGTTGATGATCCGCAATCGCGCTCGCTTTTATTGGCCTCTGCGGGTGTCGAGGTTTTGATTTGTGGTGCGATTTCCTGCCCTTTTGAACTCGCCGTGAAGACAGCCGGGATTACAGTGATTTCTCAGATCTGCGGTGATCTTGATTTAATTTTGCGCGCTTATGCGGCGGGACGCTTAGGATACTATCGGATGCCGGGTTGTTGTGGTCGTCATGGCCAAGGTCATTGTAGGCGGGGGCGAGCTGGCAAGTCCAGATTGTAAACCGTTCCGGTTTTATGGAAACGGATGTTGAAGGAGGTGATGCATGGTGCTTGAAGTTGACAGAGAAGGCCTGTTCGGAACAGAAGCTGGCAAGCTTCTGCTGTTATGGAATCGTTTTTGGATTCACAGCAGGACGTTTTCCGGCGGGTCAAAAATGCAAGTCCAGTTTAGTAAAACGCAGTGTTTTTTCAGTAACAAATAAAAAAAGGAGAATGATTATGCCAAGAGGAAATGGAACAGGTCCCATGGGAATGGGAGCAATGACAGGACGTGGAGCTGGTTACTGTGCCGGCAATAATGTCCCGGGTTTTATGAACCCCGTAGCGGGACGCGGCTTCGGCGGCGGTTTTGCTAGAGGTTTCGGTGGTGGTTTTGCTAGAGGTGGTGGCCGGGGCTTTGGCTTTGGCCGGGGCTGGTATGGCGTTAACGCTGGCATGCCGGGTTACCAGTATGGCACACCCGCACCAGGGACTGTTGCTTGGGGTGGTGTTGCTCCGGAACAGGAACAAACGACATTGAAAAATCAGTTGGCCAATCTGGAACAGGCCAGTGCTGATATCCGCCAACGACTGGCGGATTTGGAAAACAGCAAAACCGACAAAAAGTAACCGGGGTTACTTTTAGACGTCGTTAAGAAAGAAAGCAGGTAAAAACCAGCAAACATCAGCAATGACCGAAATCGGCATTTCAGCAATCGGTCATTGTTGACTTTCTGGATTCAAAGAAATGTAAGGTAAGGAGGTTAGTTATGCCACGAGGAGATGGAACAGGACCAATGGGAGCGGGAGCAGGCACTGGCCGTAGCTTAGGGCGCAGCCAAGGAGTCGGTTTAGGACGCATGGGTGGAACGGGTTTAGGCACTGGCGGGGACTGTGTGTGCCCACATTGTGGTCAGCATGCTTCCCACCAGCGAGGTGTACCATGTAATCAGCTTAAATGTCCAGCCTGTGGTACAGAAATGACGAGAGAAGCATGACACAACAAACATTTAAACATTTATTCGGACCGGTACCTTCCCGGCGTCTTGGCAGATCCTTGGGGATTGACTTGACACCATTTAAAACCTGCAGTTTTGACTGTATCTTCTGTCAGCTTGGCCGAACGACAGTAAAAACCTGTGAACGCCGGGAAGGCATTGCCGTCCAGGAAGTCCTGACGGAGCTGGCCGCCTGGTTTGATTCCGGAGCGACAGCCGATTATATCACACTAGCAGGTAGTGGAGAACCGACCCTCAATGCCGGTTTTGGACAGGTCATTGATTTTGTTCACAACGCCTCCCGTATCCCGGTAGCTTTGTTGACCAACGGGTCTCTATTCAGTGACCCGGAAGTGCGAACCCAGGCAGCCAAAGCAAACTTGGTCAAAGTATCGTTAAGTGTCTGGGATCAGGCTTCTCTGGAATTAGTCAATCGCCCGGCAGAGGGTATTGTCTTCGAACAAATGCTCGCTGGGCAACAGGCTTTCCGAGAACAATTTAACGGGGAATTATGGGTCGAAGTTTTTTTGCTTCCGGACTTGAATACCTCTCCTGAACAGATTACCCGCATTGCGGCACTGGTAAAAAGTCTGAAGCCGGATAAAGTGCAGCTGAATACTGCAGTACGCCCCCCCTGTGAAGGATATGTACAGCCCGTACCGGAAAAAATACTGCATGATCTGGCGGGGCATTTCACTCCGAAAGCGGAAGTAATTGCGGAATTCAGCAGTGACAGTTCTGCTCAGATCAAGGCGACTGAAAGTGATGTTTTGGCGACCTTGGAACGTCGCCCTTGTACAGTAAATCAGCTTTGTGCAGTGTTCAGCCTGCATCGGAATGAAGCCGCCAAATATATCGGCAAATTATTGCGAACCGGAAAGATTAGCGAACGACGCAAAGACGGCGAAGTGTATTTTGAAGGTCTCCATGCAAACGACCGCTGACAATCCGGTTCTTCGAGTGGTACAATGTACAGGCATGTACCGGAATCGATAACCGATTACGGCAGAGAATAAAAGGATAAAAAAGATGATTATTACGGTGGCGAGTGGAAAAGGCGGTACAGGGAAGACGACGTTTGCCGTCAATCTGGCCTATGCCTTGGCAAAACGCGAACAACAGGCAGCGCCGAAGCAGCAAAAAGAGATTCGCTTACTAGACTGTGATGTGGAGGAGCCCAATGATTATCTTTTTGTGAACCCGGAGTTTACTGAGGAATCTGTGGTCAAGGTTCCCAAACCCGTCTGGGATCAAAGCAAATGCACGGCCTGCGGAAAATGTGCGACGGTATGCCATTACAATGCGATTGCTGTGATTAAAAAAAGTGTATTGATTTTTAATGAGCTGTGCCATTCCTGTGGAGCCTGCGCTTATGTTTGTCCAACTGGAGCCTTGACCGAACAACAGGTGGAAATCGGCAAAGTTCAGGCAAGTAGCAGACCGGCACCATTCTTCTTCGCACATGGCTTGCTAAATGTCGGTGAATCTTTGGCGCCAAACGTCGTCAAGGCCGTCCAACAGTATATCAAGCCCGCTGCAATCAATATTATCGATGCCTCACCGGGCACTGCCTGCCCAGTGGTTGCAGCAGTACAGGGCGCCGACGCCGCTTTACTGGTTACTGAGCCAACCCCTTTTGGCCTGAATGACCTTAAACTGGCAATTGGTCTGACCTTGAAACTCGGCGTACCGACGGGAATTATCATCAATCGTTCCGATGGCGAAGATCGTATCATCGCAGACTATGCAGAGCAGATTGGTGTCCCAATTGCCGGACGCATCCCTTTCCGTCGGGAATATGCAGAGACCTATGCTGAAGGCGGAATTCTGGTGGATCACTTTCCTGAACTGACGGAAAACTTGCTGGAAATTTATGATCATCTGGCCACAGCATTACCACCCATACCGGAAGAAATTATTCTGTCTCCCAGCCAGCAGAAAATGTCACCCTTTGAGATGGGGACTTCGGAAAAAGGCTATCAAGAGATCACGGTTATCAGTGGGAAAGGCGGCACCGGTAAAACGACGCTGACGGCCTGTCTGGCACAACTGGCAAAACAGGAAGTTCTCGCAGACAATGATGTGGACGCAGCAGATCTGCACCTGTTACTGGCACCGGAAATTCGTGAAAAACATGATTTTGTCGGCGGCACCAAAGCGATCATCCAGCCGGAAAAATGTATTGGCTGCGGCCAATGTGCTGCGGCTTGTCATTTTACCGCGATTCATCCAGTACCATCACCGGTAAAAGCAGAGACAACTGTTTATCAGATTGACCCCTTTGCCTGTGAAGGCTGTGGTTTATGCCCACGAGTCTGTCCAGTCGAGGCGATTTTCAGTGAAGACAATGTCACGGGTTGCTGGTATGTTTCTGGAACACAATATGGCCCCATGGTGCATGCAAAGCTTGGAATTGCCGAGGAAAATTCCGGTCGTCTGGTAGCGCAGGTACGCAACCGGGCTGCCGAACTGGCTTCGGAATTAAAGAAAGAATATATCGTAGCCGACGGCCCTCCCGGAACCGGCTGTCCGGTCATTGCATCAGTATCCGGCACCGACTTGGTCGTCATTGTGACCGAACCAACGGTTTCTGGCGTTCATGACATGGAACGAGTCATGAACTTGGCTCGTCATTTTGGCGTACCGGTCGCTGTAGTGATCAATAAGGCCGATCTGAATGCCGCACAGGCTGCGCGCATCGAAGCCATTGCCGAAAAGCATGCTTCCCGCGTCATCGGGCGAATCCCCTTTGACCGGGCAGTCAACAGCGCTTTAATGGCAGGACAAACCGTATTGGACTACGGCCAAACTCCAGCGGCTGAAGTCATCCGAAACGTCTGGACAAAAATCCAGAATTTTTTAGCCGAGAATGAGTAAAACAAGTATTAGTGAATAAAAATCAGGAGAAAAAGATGAAAATTGCAGTAAGTGCTAAAGGTAAAACTCTGGATGAGCAGGTTGATCCACGTTTTGGTCGTTGTCTTTATTTTGTTATTGTTGATTCCGACACGATGAATTTTGAAGTTATTGAAAATCCGAATCAGGCTTTAGGTGGTGGAGCTGGCATTCAATCCGCACAACTGATGGCTCAGCATGACGTAAAAGTTGTACTGACCGGAAACACTGGGCCGAATGCCTATCAGGCTCTTTCGGCTGCTGATATCCAGATTGTCGCCGGAGCCAGTGGGACCGTTCGTGAAGCTGTCGAAAACTGGAAAACAGGAAAGCTTTCCACGATCGAGGCAGCCAATGTGGAAAGCCATTTCGGCATGAAAAAAGACGATAACAGCAGTACTGGCAATGCCGGAGGCGGCATGGGTGGAGGCGGCGGACGCGGCATGGGCGGAGGCGGCGGACGCGGGCGCTAAAACATCAAAAACACAAGAAAAACGGATCAAGACATTTGCTGGATAAAAAAATACCAGGGGAGATGTTTTATGAATGACGCGGAAGGATCCGTCATGCAATCGGATGATATACCCGGAGACGAGCTTTTTGGCCGCATGAACGATTCGACAGCAGCAGCCTCTGTAAAGGGAATTTGTGGTGATGAGATGGAGTTTTATCTCTATCTTTGCGATGACCGGGTCGTCGATGTCCGGTACTATACGGTAGGCTGTAGTAATACACGAGCCTGTGGGAGGGCTGTCGCCCGCAGAGCCAAAGGCCGAACGGTGACGGAAGCACTTTCCATCAGCGCGGGAGAGATCATCCGCTCCGGGGAATGTGAACCTGCCGCCGGTCGCCATTGTGCCATCCTGGCCGTCACGACTCTATATCGTGCCCTTGCCGAGTATTTATTGGCACCATAAAGTT
>JBAXYW010000174.1:0-8465 GCA_041670605.1 Lentisphaeria bacterium | reverse complement strand
TCGGATGTTCTGAAGGCCGGTATGGAGTTCTGCAGCGATCGCCTGCAGTTGGCCTGTTCTGCGCCCACGAAACTCGAACGCCAGGAGAAGCAGGATCAGCTCTTTGCCGAAATGGTTGAAGCTTTGACGGCGAAATTCAAGGCAGTGGATGGTACTGTGCCGGACTTTAAACTGGTCTGGGAAATCCTGCTGGAAAAGGCGATCCGCGGCTTGGTTCTCGAAAAAGGTGTCCGTCAAGATGGGCGGAAACTGGATGAGGTGCGTCCGATTTCCTGTGAAGTAGGCGTGCTGCCGCGCGTTCATGGCAGTGCCTTATTCCAACGTGGCGATACGCAGGCTCTGGTCGTGACCACTCTGGGTTCCAGCGGAGATGCTCAAGAATACGATGTCATTACCGGTGGTGACAAGGAAAAAACTTTCCTGCTGCACTATAATTTCCCGAATTTCAGCACTGGGGAAGTCGGGCGTTACGGTTCCACCGGACGCCGGGAAATCGGGCACGGTGATCTGGCACGTCGATCGGTTGCTGCGGTTCTCCCGAAAGATTTTCCCTATACGGTGCGGGTGACTTCTGAAATCCTTGGGTCCAATGGTTCGTCATCGATGGCATCGGTTTGTGGTGCCAGTTTGGCGCTGATGGATGCCGGGGTGCAAATCAGCGATGCCGTGGTTGGCATTTCGATTGGTCTGGTGACGGGAGCCGAAAAACGCGAATTTCTGACTGATATTCTGGGTTCCGAAGACCATTACGGCGACATGGATTTCAAAGTTTCGGCAACCGGCAAAGGGATCACCGGCTATCAGCTTGACTTGAAAATCGCCGGACTGGATATCGAGGGTCTGTATCAGGCTATGCTCCTGAATCGTACAGCACGGGAAAAAATCCGTGCTGTCATGACGGCCTGCATGGATCGCCCGCGTCCGCAATTGAACCCATATGCCCCGCAAATGAGCGTGTTGCATATTAATCCTGAAAAGATTGGTGCTCTGATTGGCCCAGGTGGTAAAAATATCCGTGGCATTCAGGATTCCACTGGAGCTCAGATTAGTGTTGAAGAAAACGGTTCAGTGAAAATTTTCACTCCGGATGGCAAGGCGATGGAAAAAGCGCGTTACATGGTGGAATCGTGTACTGGCGAAGTCGAAGTTGGTAAAATCTATCAGGGCATTGTCAAAACGGTCAAAGAGTTTGGTGCGTTTGTGGAGATCCTGCCTGGTCAGGAAGGTATGGTGCATATTTCCGAACTGGCGGATTACCGGGTTCAATCGGTTGAGGAAATCTGCAAGGCCGGGGATGAGATCACCGTCAAAGTCGTCGGTATTGATGATCGCGGCAGAGTCCGTTTGAGTCGGAAAGCCGCTCTTGCGGAATTGTGAGCGGAGTTCCGAATCCCTCCAGTTCCATTCTCTGTTTTAGTAACCACTGTGGTTCATAGCCAATTCCAGTCTCTATTGAAAGGATTGTACAATGAAAGCGGATATCCATCCTAAGTATCAGAAGTGTGCCGTTAGCTGTGCTTGCGGCAGTCAGTTTGAAGTTTTTTCGACGACGCCCAAGGTCTCTGTCGGCATCTGTGCAAAATGCCATCCGTTTTTTACCGGTAAGCAGAAACTTGTCGATACCGAAGGGCGTGTTGATGCTTTCAACCGCCGTTATGCCCGCAAACAGGCATAGATTCCCAGCTGAAAAACAACACGGAATATTTTCGCTCTTGGCGTGGATATTCCGTGTTTTCTTTTCCTTCTCTGGGATCGGATCGGATCCCAAGCATCCGGAATTAGACCTTTGTGAATCTTGAACATTATCTTGAACATTCGCTTGCTCGTTTGCAGGAACTTGAACGGGCGATTACTGCTTTTGATTTCACCTCTGGCGAACAGAAACAGTATCGCCAGCTGAACTGTGAGTATCAGAAGTTGAAACGCCTGCAGAAGACTTGGCAGGAGCTGCAAAAAGCCCAACGCGAATTGGCGGAAAATGAACAACTTCAGCGCTCGAGTTCCGATCCGGAATTCCTGGCATTGGTTCACAGTGATAGCAAAGAATTACATGAACGCGAGCATCGCCTTTCTGGTGAACTCAAAGCACTGATTTTGCCTCCGCATCCGAATGAGGGGCGCGATGTCATCATGGAAATCCGACCCGCCACCGGCGGCGATGAGGCCGGACTTTTTGCTGCAGACTTGTTGCGGATGTATCAGCGCTATGCCGAGATCCGGGGTTGGAAGATGGAAATTATCGAGAGTGTCGAAACACCGCTCGGAGGCTTGAAAAATATCACTTTCAGCCTTCGCGGCGACGAGACGTGGGGGATTTTGCATTTTGAAAGTGGCGTACACCGGGTGCAACGCGTTCCGGTGACCGAGGCGCAGGGCAGGGTGCATACTTCCACGGTTACGGTTGCAGTTATGGCGGAAGCGGAAGACGTGGACTTCGAGTTAAACCCGGAAGATTTGCGCATTGATGTTTTCCGAGCCTCCGGACATGGTGGGCAAAGCGTCAATACGACCGATTCGGCAGTGCGGGTTACCCATTTGCCAACCGGCCTGTTTTTTGCTAGTCAGCAGGAAAAATCCCAGCATCGGAATAAGGAGATTGCCCTGTGTTTGTTGCGCTCCCGTCTGCTGGAAATAAAACAAAATGAAGAGGATGCTAAAAATGCTGCCGAACGGCGATCTCAGGTCGGTACCGGCGAACGCAGTGAACGCATCCGTACCTATAATTTTCCCCAGAACCGGGTGACCGATCACCGCTATGATATCACACTGTATGACTTGAATAATATTCTGGAAGGTAATCTTGATGTCCTGCTCAGTGAAATCCGGGCCATCGATGCTAATCAACGACTTTCCATAGAACTCCACTTGACGGAATAATCCACTGCATTACCGGAGGATCAAGGGCGCGCTGGCTTGTTCCGCCTATTTGGCCTTATTCTTCTGCCGGCAGGACGACGACGTCCTGTGCATCGACATGCAGATTGCACTTTTCACCGGGCTGCCAGCCGCCTCTGGGGTTGAGCTGATAAAATTGCAGGACGGTTCCATCGCTGCAGAAAGATATATGATCCGCTAATTCTCCTAAATAATCAAGATGTTTCAGCGTAACTTCTAGCGAGTTCTGAGCCGCACGCCCTGACTGAAAAACTTCCGGACGAAGCGATAAGAGAACTCGATCGCCAGCTTTCAGGTCACTGTGATAATGCAATGCGTGAAAGAAACCAATGGATGTCGAGACCAGAAGCGAATCCGTCTGCAGAGAATCCACTTTGCCCGGAATAAAATTGCTTTCGCCAATAAAACCAGCCACGAAACGGTTTACCGGTTGACGATAAATTTCAAGCGCTGTGCCAACCTGGCAGACGCGTCCGTTCTGCATGACTGCGATACGATCTGCCATGCTGAGGGCTTCCTGGCGATCATGCGTTACGTAGATGCCGGTCAAGCCGCTTTCTTTGCAAAGACGACGAATTTCAAGGCGCATGTCTCGGCGCAACTTGGCATCCAGATTCGCTAGGGGCTCATCGAGCAGAAGACAGCCGGGTTCCACTGCCAGCGTCCGAGCCAAGGCAACGCGTTGTTGCTGCCCGCCGGAAAGGGCATTGGGCTTGCGCTTCGCCAAGTCCTCAATTTGCACTCGTTGTAAGGCTCGTTGCACAGCCTTCTCGCGGTTAACTTTGCTGATCTTCTTCATTTCCAGACCGAAGGAAACATTTTCAAAGACTGTCAGATGCGGCCAAAGGGCATAGCCTTGAAAAACCATCGCCGTATTACGAAGATGCGCGGGTTTGTCAGTGACTTCTTCCTTTCCTAAGAAAATCTTTCCCGAAGTGGCTTTTTCAAAACCGGCCAGGCAGCGCAATAAAGTCGTTTTGCCACATCCTGAAGGTCCTAAAAGGAAGAACAATTCCCCGTCCTGGATTTCCAGATTGACATCTGCTAAGGCCGTAATGCCGGAAAATTGCTTGTTGAGCTGCTCAATCCTGATATTCATAATTTCAAGGTCCACTGGCGTGACAGCAACTAAATTTCCCGGCTGGTATCCTGGTCCAGAATTTTGAATTCTTCAATATGCAGACCAGGGTCTGCCCGGAAGGTGATCTGTCGCCCGAATTCCTCGGCCAGGGTATCCATGACTTTGCGGTCATCTGAACGCAGACGATCCATTACTAGTGGATGCACACTCACGGTCAGACGAAGGATATTCTTTTTTCGCCCCAGAAGTTCATTCAGACGGCGCTGAATTTCCACACTCATCGAGGTGGTGGATTTGACCAGACCGCGCCCCTTGCAATACGGGCAATCATCGTAAATCGCACTTTCCAGACTCTCATTCTCTCGTTGCCGAGTCATTTCCAGTAAGCCTAATGGAGAAATTGGATAAATCTTGATGCGGGCACGATCTTCTGCCAGTAAATCCTTGAGAGCCTTGAAGACCGTTTGCTGATCTTTCCGGGAACGCATGTCAATTAAATCAAGTACCACCAGACCGCCAATATTACGCAGGCGCAGCTGACGGGCAATCTCCTTGACAGCTTCCAGATTCGTATTCAGAATCGTTTCCGGCTGATCTTTGCCGCTGCGGTTCTTCCCGGTGTTGACGTCAATCGCAATCAGGGCTTCGGTTTCATCAATACAAATATAACCCCCGCTGGGAAGATTCACTTTTCGATTGGAGATGTTGTCAATCTGCTGGCCGACCCCAAATTTTGCAAAAATTGGAATCGGATTCTGATACAAACGCACCTTGACCTTGCTTTGGCGGTTGTAGCGCATTAACAGGGAGGTCGCACACTTGTAGGCCTCTTCAGAATCCGCAATGACTTCATCGATGTCCTCAGTTAGGCAATCCCGCAGGGTTCGTTCGGCCAAATCCGGTTCCTGATAAACACAGACTGGAGCGCGTTGTTTGGATGCCGTTTCAAGTCCCTTGTTCCAACTGTCCAGCAGCATGTCTAGATCCCGTTGAAAATGCTCGGGTTTGAGACCAGCCCCGACTGTTCGGCAGATCAGCCCCATGTTGTGTGGCAGTTCCAGACTGCGGATGATCTGACGTAGACGATCCCGCTCTTCACGTTCCTCTACCCGGCGGGAAATGCCACTGTGCGTCGAATTGGGCAACAATACCAGAAAACGCCCCGCTATACTTAAATTCGTCGTTACTCGGGCACCCTTCGTCCCAATCGGCCCCTTGGTGACCTGAACCAAAACCTCCTGATCAACTTTGAATAGCTCCGGAATATCCTCCACCGTTAAGGACGGTTTCGACGGCTTCGAAGGACGCTTCCGATGACGAAAATTGGACGGACGCCGAGATTCTGTGGCCGTAACTACTTTCTCGTCTTTTGCTTCAGCTACGGCAGGTTCGGGAATTACCGGTGCGGCTTCCTCAACAGGCTTCACTAACGGTAAAATTTTATCAAAAACACGTTTTAAAAAACTGGTTTTGCCCGTTTGCTGATGCCCGGTTGCGGGAACGGCGCTCGCTGCAACGGGAGGTTCTTTGACGATGCATTTCTCCACCGTTTTAACGATTTGCGGAGCGGGACGAGCAGGAGCCGGACGGGCAGGAGCCGGAACAGGGGGGCGTTTCTGCTCTTCTTCTTCCTCTTCATGGCCGCCCTCCAGCATTTGCTGGGTGGCAGGCAGAATGTCCCAATAATGTAAAAAGGCATTTTTTCCACAGCCGATATCGACAAAGGCAGCCTGCAATGAGGGTTCCAGATTCTTAATCCTAGCTTTGTAAATGGAGCCGACAATGCTGTCGCGATTGCTGCGCTCCATGAAAAAATCTTGTAGGATCCCATCTTTGACGACCGCTACGCGGGTCTGTAGTTCTTCACAGTTAATCAGTATTTGTTTCATAAATGATTGGCAAAAAAAATCGTGAAAAGTTCAGAAAATTTCGGGTGGGGTCAGCAAAAAAAGGTTGTTGAATTTGTGCAGCCCTGTTTTATTATTCCGATTTTTCTCCTTTTAAAATCGTTGCGGGTTGAATAGGATAGCCGCGGAGAAAATCATCGGCTCCCATCTCTTTTCGCCCTTCCGGAATCAGACGCAAAATTTTCAGAAAACCTTCGCCGCAGGCGATCGCCAGAATGTCCCGTCGCATTGGCAGAATCTGACCTGGCAGTACCTGTTCCCCAAAATTTCCCTCGATCGGCACGGCGTTGACAATCTGGATTTTTTTTTCGCCTCGTTGTGTGGTGATGACCGTGTGTACCCGGGGCCAAGGATTGTAGGCTCGCACCATCCTGGAAATGTGCATTGCACTCTTTTCCCAGTCGATCTCACCATCATTCTTGCAGACTTTGCCGACTTTGCTTTCCTGGGTGGCTGGCTGAGCCTGAGCAACGGCACCTTCCCGGCAGATTTGATAACATACTTCGGCAATTTTTTCAGAGGCCAGTTTGCCCAGACGTTCTTCCAATTGCCCAGTATCTTCGAGCGGGTCAATCCGGGAACGTAAAACCGTAAAGACCGGCCCAGTATCCAGTCCCTTGTCCATCCGCATGAAACAGACCCCAGTCTCGGTATCCCCATTGAGCAAAGCGCTGGCAATCGGACAGGCTCCACGATACTTTGGCAGCAGAGAAGCATGTACATTTAAACAAGCAAATTTCGGCAGCCCCAACAGCGTAGGTTTTAATAATTGACCGAAGGCAACCACAACCAGTAAATCCAACTCCAAAGCGCGTAACTGATCCAGAAAATCTTCCGCATTGACGGAGCAAACGCGATCAACGGTCAACCCCTTACTCAGGACGTGCTGCGTAAGCTGGGTAGGTGTGATCACTTTCTTGCGCCCATAGGGCTTGTCACATTGTGAACCAATCCCCAGAACTTCAATCCGGGAATCATTCAACAAGGCATCCACAATGGGAATGCCCAGCCGCCCGGAACCTAAAAAATATGTGCGAACGGGTTTGCCGTCACTCATGCGTCTGCCTGAAAATTAACTAAATCCAAAATAACTTTAACAAAGTATAAACAAGTAATATAATCCATAACGCAGATTTTGGTATTTAATGCGCCCAAAAAAAATCAATCTTGCCTTATGCGGCCAAAATCCAGATCAGGTATTACAGTATAATTTTGTTTTCAAAAATGTCTTGCAACACGATTTTTTCCGGAGGGTACGATTTTCAGCAGTAGGAAACCAACAAAAACCTATGATTCTCCCGATAGTCTGCATTCGGTTGGCTGGACCAAGGCTCGCAAGCTACAGATTGCCGGGTCGGACACTCCTTTTGTCCTTGAAAGCGGAGCGACCTTGCCGTTTGTTGAGGTCGAATATGAAGTTTATGGGGATTTGCGCGTGTCGCAGGATCATGTGATTTTGATCACCCATGCTTTATCCGGAGATGCCCATGTCGCCGGCTGGGACAGTCAGACCCAAATGAATGGGCGTTCCTGGCGTCAGAATAAACCTGGCTGGTGGGATGCCGTTGTCGGTCCTGGAAAGGCGATCGATACAGATCGTTTCTGTGTTGTCTGTGCCAATGTTCTCGGCAGCTGTTATGGTACAACTGGCCCGGCCAACATCAATCCCGAAACCGGCAAACCCTATGGCTTGCGCTTTCCCCCGGTGACCGTTGGTGACTGGGTTGAAATGGAAAAAGCCCTGTTGACCCGGCTGGGGATCCGGCATTTGTATGCTGTCTGCGGCGGCTCCCTTGGGGGGCAACAGGCCATCGAATGGGCGTTGCGCTATCCCGACATGATTGGTAAATGCATGATCCTAGCCTCGGGTCCCAAATTATCCGCACAAGGACTGGGGTTCAATATTGTGGCTAGACATGCCATTATGCATGACAAAGACTTTGCCGACGGGGATTACTATCAGGCCGACCCCCCGCTGAGTGGGCTGGAAGCAGCTCGCATGCTCGGGCACATCACCTATCTCTCAGGCAAGGGAATGGATCAAAAATTCGGCAGAGCCAGACTTCCTCATCCTGTCTCTGAAACTCAGTTTGGAACTGAATTCGAAGTGGAAAGTTACCTCCTCTATCAAAGCAAATCTTTCGTTGAACGTTTCGATGCCAACAGCTACCTCTATATCACCCGCGCGATGGATAGCTACGACGCTGCAGATGCTTGGGGCAAGGGAAACCTGATCGAGACCTGCCGGCGTATTACCGCCGAAATCCTGGTGGTCTCTTTCTCCAGCGACTGGCTTTATCCCCCGGATGAATGCCGCACTTTCGTTGATGCCATGCTGAAAGCGCAAATCCCAGTGACTTATGTGGAAGTGGAAAGCGCTTCCGGACACGATGCCTTCCTGGTCGATACCGCTCCTGTTGCACGCTTGCTGAGAGCCTTCCTGCTGGCACCCAGCCGGAAACGACAAACGCAAAAAACGATTTCAGGAGGCTTGCCGTGAACAAAAATACTGAAAACAGACTTGCTCCGGGATTGTTGAAAGTTCTCCAGGAACTCGGGGTGAATTCTTCCAACGAGGCCTT
>JBAXYW010000173.1:0-8541 GCA_041670605.1 Lentisphaeria bacterium | reverse complement strand
CTTGTAGCATGGATCGCCGGCTGGCCTATGTAATCTTGAACCTATTGCCCGGAATTGGCCCCAGAAAAATGCAGCAACTGGTGCAATGTTTTGGAGCACCGGAAAATATCTTTTCGGCCTCGGAAACGGATTTGCTGCGGCTCGCCGGAATTGGCAACCGGCTGTCTCAAGTGCTTCAGCACTGGGAAAAGTATTGCGATCCGGATGCCGAGTTACGTCTGGCGCAAGCCGCCGGGGTTTATCTGGTTACATGCGAAGATACGGCATATCCCCCGTTGCTCAAAGCCATCCACGATCCCCCAATATGCCTCTATGTCCGAGGCGATCTGCGAGCCCTGGAAAGCTGCCGCCAGAGCATCGCCATCGTCGGCTCACGCCATACAACCTCCTATGGTCTCCAGATGGCAACAACACTGGCTGCCGCCGCCGCCAACGCCGGCTGGACCGTCGTCTCCGGCTTGGCCCGAGGCATCGATACAGCCGCCCATAAAGCGGTGGTCAACGCCAAAGGCTGTACGATTGCGGTGATTGGCAGCGGACTCTGTCACCTCTATCCACAGGATAATCTCCCGCTGGCAGAGCAAATCTGTGCCAGCGGCGGAGCAGTAATCTCGGAATTCCCCCTGAATCATCTGCCGGACAAAAGGAACTTTCCAATGCGTAACCGGATCATTTCCGGTTTGAGTCGCGGAACGCTCGTCGTGGAAGCCGGGTTGTTCTCCGGCAGCCTGATTACCGCCGCTCAAGCACTCGACCAGAACCGCACGGTCTTTGCCGTACCAGGACGGGTAGACACCCCCTTTTCCCGCGGCTGCCACAGCCTCCTCCGGGATGGCGCCCGCCTGGTGGAAACCTTCCAGGACGTCGAAGAAGAATTTTCCATGCTGCCAAACCTGCAGGTCCGAGCCGTCGAAAAAGAGGCAAGCGAACAGGATGCCAAGCCGGTCGAACTCGCCCCACTGGAATTCGCCATTTGGGAAAAACTCGGCGAACAGGAAATCCCGATTGATGAATTGCTCGATCAATGCGCAGAACCACCCTCCAGAATCCTTGGAATGCTGCTGATGTTGGAAATCAAACAGGTCATCCGTCAACTCCCGGGAAAATATGTCGTGCGCATGCCGGGAAGAAAAGTCATACCGGCACTCTGAAGCAAAAAACAATACGCTTTTTTCACGGGAAAACGGGAAAATTCACCGGCCCGGATATTAAGTTCGGGTTTCAGAGGATATATTTTACAGTAAGAAATTATGTGAACTTCAATAATCTGGAGAAACAAGATGAGTAAAACATTAGTCGTGGTCGAATCACCGGCCAAGGCACGAACGATAGGACGCTTTCTCGGCGCTTCAACCAATGTCCTGGCATCCATGGGACATGTGCGTGATCTACCTCAACATGAATTGGGCGTACATATTCATGACGATTTCCGACCGGAATACGAATTGACCACAAACGGAAAGAAAGTCCTCAAAGGGTTGCGCACTGCAGCCGCACAGGCCGATGAAATCTATCTGGCAACAGACCCGGATCGCGAAGGAGAGGCAATCGCCTGGCATCTGAAGGCTGTTCTGCAAAATGCCGGGAAAGGAAATTTCCACCGCATCACTTTCCATGAAATCACCCGAAATGCGATTCAAAATTCTCTCAGTCATCCAGGCGACATTGCGGAAGACCTCGTCAATGCTCAGCAGGCTCGCCGCGTCCTGGATCGCCTAGTTGGCTATCAGGTCAGCCCCATGCTCTGGAAATATGTCGGTAAAGGCACCAGTGCCGGACGCGTACAGTCCGTCGCACTGCGACTGATCGTGGAACGGGAACGTGAAATACTGGCCTTCAAGCCGGAAGAATACTGGAATCTGGATGCACTCTTCCTGACCCCGGAACCAAAGACCCGTCTCAAAACCCGACTTTCCCGCCTGAATGGCGAAAAAGCGGTTGTTTCCGATGGCAAAACCGCTTCATTGCTGGAAAATGCTCTGCAGAGTGCAGGCGTTGTTCACCAAGTCGCCAAAGTAACCTCGAATCCTCGCAAACAATATGCCCCACCACCTTTCATCACCAGCACACTGCAGCAGGCCGCTGGCAGTCATCTAAAGTTCGGCACCAGCCAGACGATGAGAGTGGCTCAGGATCTTTACGAAGGCGTGGAAGTCGGCAGCGGGGGTGCCGTCGGTCTGATTACCTATATGCGTACCGACTCGGTCAGCATCGCCAAAGAAGCACAGGAAGACGCGGCTCAATTTATCAAAAAAACGTTCGGGGCAGACTATCTGCCGGCCAAACCCAATGTGTACCGTTCACGAAAAAGCGCACAGGAAGCCCATGAGGCGATTCGTCCGACCGATGTCAGTCGCACGCCGGATAGTATGAGTTCCTGCTTGAGCGGCCCGCAGCTCAAACTCTACCGCCTGATCTGGAATCGTTTTGTAGCCAGCCAGATGGCACCAGCCCGGCAGCTGGATCATGTGATCGAAATCGAAAGCTCACAGGGTGACTTGGCAACGCTGCAACTGCCGATACCGGACGATAAAAACGACAAACATGCTGCCTCCGGTATAGTCTGCACCTTTCGCGCTGCAGCTCGTGAAACTCAGTTTCAGGGCTATCTGGCGGTTTATAACATGAAAGATATCGGCGAAGAAGATGAGATGGACAACCTGGGCGGGGTGCTGCCCCCACTCAAACCAGGCACGATCTGCGAGCTGTTGGAATTGCTCAAGGAGCAATGCTTCACCAATCCGCCCAGCCGCTACAGCGAAGCCAGCCTCGTCAAGGCTCTCGAACAAAATGGAGTCGGACGACCCAGCACCTATGCGGCGACCGTCAATACCATCTTGGAACGCGACTATGTCATCAAAGAAAAAAGCAGTCTGGCACCGACAAAACTCGGCTTCAACGTTAATGACTACCTGGTGCAACAGATGCCAAACCTCTTTAGTATCGGTTTTACCGCAGAAATGGAAGATCAACTCGATCAAGTCGAAGAAGGCAGCTTGAACTGGGTCAACATGCTGAAAAAATTCTATCAACAACTGCAAGCCGGGATGGGGAGCGGCGAAATCCAGCCCGGAGCAGCATTGCCAAATACAGAATTGGAACCACTCCTGCAACAACTCTTCCCGGAAAATTTTGTTTTTGCCACTGCGACCAACAGTGGAAAAAGGGTCTATGATGATAAAAAATTCATCCTCAGTATCCAAAAACAACTCGCTGATAAAAAAGCCCTTTCCGAACGGCAGTGGAAAGCATTGCTCAACACCTTCGGAAAATACGCCGCCGATCAAGCAGAATTCATGGCTTTGCTGAAAGAAGCCGGCCTGCAGGAACAGGTGCAGAATACCATCACCGCCAGCGAAAATAAACCGGAAAAAAAGACGATTGAACTGGATCCCAGCCTGCTCAAACTGATCGAGGAAATGAAAAAAATCGAATGGGAAAAACCAGTCAAACGTGGTAAACGCATCTATGACGACGGCAAGTTCTTCCGCTCTCTGCAGAAACAAGCCTCGCAAAATGAGAACCGGCTCTCGGAAGCGCAAATTGTCGTCTTGAGTAAATTGGCGGCGAAATATGCCGCTAAAATAGAAAATTATACCGAGTTGACCGCCGTACTGGGCTGGAATGAACAAAGCAAGGGTAGTAGCGCCTCAGCCGGCCAAGATTCCCCGGTGACAGCAGCCATAGTATCTCCCGAGAATACCGAGAAAATCAAAACTCTGTTGGCGCTGACTTCCCAGATCGAAACTTGGCGGGAACCCACCGGCAAGGGAAAACGCATGTACAATGACCGGGAATTCGTCTCCTCCCTGGAAAGCCAATTCAACTTGAAGGGAACCCTGAGCGACCGACAGGTCGCCGCCTTGGTCAAACTGCTGAGTAAATATGCCAGCCAGATCCCGGACCTCAAGGAAAAAACCGATGCCATGGGCTTCGCTTCCATGCAGCCAAAACAACTGACGGAAAAATGCCCGAACTGCGGTGCCCCCTTGGTACAACGCATGGGACGAGGACGATCCTTCGTCGGCTGCTCAGCCTTCCCAAAATGCCGCTATATTGCCCCAACAAAAAAAGAGAACAAAGAAGAATAAGAGTGCCCATACAAAGAAAACGCGAGATATAATATTTCTAAGGCCAAACTCCATCCGTACACAAAGCTTTATTATTCACGCAGAGCTTCTCCGTCGATGAACCCATATGGAGTGCGGGAGCAAAACTCCCGCTTTCCGTACCCCAGCTTGTTGACACACTTCTATAACGCTTCTCCGTCTATCTGCCAGCCCCAGCGGGGCGACCTCAAATAGAGCCCCGGGTAAGGAGCACGAAGTGCGACGTAACCCGGGGTAAGAAGCGCACAATTATTACATTGCCCTGTAGGGGCACCTCAAAGCAACGCATCTATGTATGTAATACACAGACGGATACGAAAAGCATATGTTGATGAGAAGTAGGCGACGCAGAGCTTCTCCGTCGATGAACCCATATGGAGTGCGGGAGCAAAGCTCCCGCTTTCAGTGCGCCAGCTTGCGGTACACTTCTCCACACCCTATTATTTTAAAATTAAAAAAGTGACCCGACTGTATGCTCTGCAAATAAAAAAATGAAATCTTGAGATTTCTTTGTAAAAATGTCCAGAGTGTCTGTGTCAGGTCACCTATCTCTTACAATAAACAAGCAAACCATATTGTCAAGTCTGACGCGTTAAAAATTTGCAGGGGTTTCCCAATTATTCGGCAAGCTCCAGCGGATTATGGGGTCTTTTTTCTTATTGTTTGATCCCTTCAGGTCATTGCCAAGCTGCTCGAGGAAGAGAAGCAGATAGCTGAGCGACTGAGCAGAAGCCGGAACGACCCAGAGCGGCTTGTTTTCGGCAAAGACTTTCATTTGTGCCTTCAGCTCCACCTGCAGCTGTTCACAGGCACTCAACTGGCTTTTACGAGCCGAACCCTCTTTGAGTTCCCCTCGCAGCTCCAGTAACCAGCAGAAGACTCCCGCCAACGCTTTGCTGCGCATGGCATCCGCGAGCAAACTCATCAAACCATTTTTCTCCTGTTGATTGAGCTTCTCGGATTCCAGCAGTTTCGTGAAATGTCCTGCCGCATGCTCGGCTAGGGTAACGCTTTCCTGCAGAGCCTTTGCGGCTCCGGCGAGAGCTTCCAAACGTTCCAGAGCTTCTTCGGGATAAGGCCGTGGCCATTCTTTCAGCGCTTCGCCGGTATAGCAATACTGGTACTGACGACAAAGATCAAAAGCAGGCTGCCGACAAGCTTTATTCAGCAACTCCGCAGCTTTGATATAACATTCAGCACCGACGCCGAAATGAGCCAGCGCCCAGCGTTTCTGCACCGCATCCGTCGTGCCCGCACCGGCAACAGATTCCCAAGCATAGGCGCCTAGGAGCGCTTCATGATCCAGATGTGAGGGATCGTGAACGGCATAGGAAACGGCTCCGCGCGCGCCTTCGATCTCAGCCATCTTCAGCATCTTTTCAATATTTGGACGGCGGAAATCGTAAGTACTCCAGTTATAATAGCAGGTCATTGGGGCGACCCAGCCGGACAGCCCGAGTTTCAAACCGAGTTTTGCATGTGCGGTTTCGTGCACATTGTCATTACCATACCACCACCAATGCAGGATGATCTTGTCCTTCAGCCCCGCGTCCTCCAGACGTTTGACAAATTTCTCATCCAGCATCTGGCTATGCCGGGTCAACTGATCATTCCACAGCACGACTTTCTGCACTCCCTTGCTGATCAGAAACTCCGCCAGCCAGATCACATAGTCGGCCAGCAGCTCTTCCTGCGCCTTGCTCTTGCATTTCTTGCAGCAACACCAGGGAGATTCCTTTTTCTGGGCCTCATCGGGATGTGGATAGTCCTCATGCACTTCATCGAGTTCAACATGAAAATACTCCAACCCAGTCGGAAAATATTTCTCCAAAATCCCGCCGTACAGTGCACTCAGGAATTCTTTCGTCTTCGGCGAGCTCAGGCAATATCCCATGCCACTCGGCTTGCCAGCAGCGTTGCGGGCAGCAATTTCCGGGCGCAGGCGTGGCAGCAACGTATTATGACCAAGACTGTTAAAGAAAGGAATAATATTGACTCCGCGCTCGCGCCCGTAGGTAATCACGTCCGCAAAAAAGTCCTGCTGAAAGAGGAACGGCAAATAGCGTTCATCGTGCCACATGTCCCCAATTGGATCATACCAGCGTAAACGATGCTCGGTTTGCAAATCCTCATGACCGGGCACCGCAGAAGGAACCATCAGAAATTCACTGGGAGTAGAACTGCCCTCAAAACGACAGCTACCCCAACAGCCATATAAACCAATCCCCAAGGTATTCATTTTTGCCGAGGAAACTGCGTCGATCGCCTGAAACCAGTCCGTATTCGTCATCCGATCCGGACCCCATTTATTCTCGATAAAAATTCCCCGTACTGGCATAACCGGCCAGTCTTTGATCGTCAGATTCGGGACTTTTTTGCCGTTCAGGATCAAACGGAACAAGATGGCCAGCGACTGCGCTGCCCAAACCATCCCCTCCTGATATGGAGAACGAATAAATACTTCGCTGCCTTGTACTTTCAGCTCGTAGTAATCTTCACGGCAATCCGCAGGAACAGACGTTAACTCAAATACATCCGGATTCTCCACCTGGGCATTAACAAGATATTTTTTCTTGTTCGCTACAACCCGCACCCCCGCTGCAGTCAAAACTGAGCGAACCGCCTTGCGCTGGATCGGTAACACATTGTTGGTCACCAGACGCACATCAACACCCAACTCACTAATACCCCCATTCAATACGATTTGCTTTGGCTGAGGAAAAAGTTCCGGTATCTCACACCCGCGGCTGACTGCCATGGCAACCTCCTTGAAAGGGTTTGTATAAAATTGATTTCAAAGGGAACAATAAGATCTTAATATAATCCCTGAAAGCACTTAAGCAAGACAGAAAGGAGAAAATTGGGCTTTAAACAGCCACATAACAGCTCACGTACGCGAAATGTCGACCGCAAGTAACCGACAACACAACATTGCCTACATCAATAACTTTCATAAAGAATCATAAAGAATCATAAAGAATCCCAAAAACAACACGCCGTCCGGAGGAGTGCTTTTCCAGTTCCGGGCGGCGTGCAGGTGCTGTTAGTCTTTGCGAGTCAGGTTTTCAATTTCCAGAGTGAGTTGTTTCTGTTCGGCATAGATTTCGGCCAGCTTCGGGTTGGCAGCACTGTATAGCGCTGCGATTTCCCCTTCCAGATTGCTGATCTTTTCGCCGAGCACAGCATCATTCTGAATGGCAATGCGTTCCAGTTTTTTGGCCTGACTGCGTTTGTAAAGCAGTTTGCCGCGCATTTGCGCCACTGGATCGCGAACCGGCTTGCTGTCTTCCGCATATACAGCCTCCACTTTCTTCTCAACCACCGTCGTAGCCCCCCCAGTTTTGCCCCTTTCCGCCGCCAGCAGCATGCCGCTAAACAAACTCAAACTCAGGATTACCAACAGTTGCCTCTTGTTCAGCTTACACATCGTCAGACTCCTTTCAAACAAACCCGGCAGCCAAACCGAAAATAATCCTCTCCGGACGCGGCCTATCAGTCCGGCAACCGAAAATTTTTAGGCAAAATAACCGCGTCGAAAAGAACCATAATATCATTTTGCATAAATGCAAGTTATTTTTGCATTTTTTATTTGCTTTTCTATTTCTATGAGTTATAATATTGAAAGAATGAAAAATAATTTCGTTTTCCGGGTTCTATGCATGATCATAGCCGACAGGCTATATTAGAGACAAGTTCCAAGTCAACAGAACAGCAAAAAGGAGAAAACAACGATGGCAAATCTAAACAAAGTCATGCTGATGGGGAACCTCACCCGTGACCCCTTGATCAAAGCAACTGCCTCTGGTCTGGTGATCTGTGAATTTGGCCTGGCTACCAACCGGCATTATAAAACCGCACAGGGAGAGGATCGCGAGGAAGTCTGTTTTATCGATCTCGAAGCCTTCGGTAAAACTGCGGAACTGTGTGGACGATTCCTACATCGCGGTGCGCCGGCGTATATCGAGGGACGCCTGAAACTCGATCAGTGGGTCGATAAGACCAGCGGTCAAAACCGCAGCAAACTCCGGGTGATGGTCGAAACCGTACAGTTCCTCGAACGCCGACCGGATGCCGCCGGCAACCCACAGGCAGTCAGTTATGATGGACAGGGCAATGCCATGCCGCCACCACCGATGATGCTACCCCCAAGCGCTTATAATCCGCCGCCAATGCAACGAACCCCCAGCCCAATGCCAGCCGTGCAGGAAGCCACAGACGGCCCGCCACTCTCGGATTACGACGAAGAAGCCAACGATATGGATGTGCAGTTCTGAGATAAACGAAAGAGCACAACCGAGAAAAAATTAGTAAACGGAGGGCGCGACAGACATAACCGGGTGAGAAGCATGAAGTGCGACGCAACCCGGGGTTATGTTTGTCCAGCCCTCCGGGCTGTTTTGCATAAAGACAAGTACACCCTTCGCTATCATAG
>JBAXYW010000172.1:0-8625 GCA_041670605.1 Lentisphaeria bacterium | reverse complement strand
TTGTGCCAGGGAAAAAATGGTAGATTTTTAATAAAAAGAAGAAAATCGAGCAGAAAAGAAGCAAAAAACATATAAAAAATATAGCTTACACCACGAGGAGCTCAATTAATGTAAAACTATACTTCTTCAATTCAATTTTCCTTTCATGCCGTTTCAAACGATCGGCTAAGTCCTGAAGTTTTGGTACTTAAAAGAAGAAACTTGTTTTTCGACTATGTTTTGACTCGCTAATCTTGATTTTTTTGTGTGTGCCAAGGGGCATGGGTTTTAGCTCCGGGGAACTCTACCACCTTGCCCCCCTCCCAGAGTTTTTTAAGGCATCGGCCTTCCTGGGCAGTTAGGCTTGGGGAAAAGTGGTGATTATTGTTAATGCCGATGATTGCTCACCGACCTAGGCTAAAGACCCGGTTGAGGCATCAGACGATTCCTTGGCAAGGTGCGCTCCCGCAGAGTTCGCCTCTGTTTCAAAAGATACTGTATATAGATTACATTGATTAATAAGTATTTCAAATCGTGCCACGTTTTTTTTTCGAGCCAGGTCAAGTTTTCTTTCCTGGAGCAAAACAGCGTGAACGAGCCAGCAGTCTTTTTTTATGCAGCGCTATGCAGACAGCCCGTGACCATAGCGTTTTAAGAGGACTTCCACCCAACCCGCCGAGAACATTTCCTGCTTGAAAACCTGAAAAGCTGAAGGCTGGAAATGGCTAAAAGTTATTGTCCGTGCAGATTAGCCCACCAAAAAAATGCGGCATAAATCCGCTTATATGCATACAAGCAATTGTTTGATTTTAAAAAGGCTATCTTTTTTGTCGCACCATAGGAGCCTACATTTTTGTACATAGGGGTTTGATTTGATGCGCTCTTCCAATATAGTAGTCAATGTTTGTCGCGGAGGTCGGCGTTGCGGAATGGAGCTATTGGCACAATGTCGAGGCCGTTATGCAGAGAGTTATATGCTGAATAAGCGATGTGAGTTCAGCATTGTAGTTGTGTTGTGCTTGGCTATGTTATCCACAGGAGGTAAAACCGTGAACACTGTCGATACGGATATTTGGCAAAATCGGGCTGTTGACCACGCGCGCATCATGTCGCAGCTAAACTGGAAACCGGTTGCGGACGGCATTCCGATTCGCGGTAGAGGAGAATTCAAGGCCGATACCACCTATACCGGGGTTCTCTATTCCAACGGAGGTTGGGATGGTCGCATGATTGGGTTCGATATATATCTTAAAACATTCCTGGCGGCCGTGGATAATCCCCTTAGTGTTCTATACACGATAGACCTTCGTGGTCAGCGAACCAATTCAGCTGCTTTCTATGGCACGGTATGCTCCGGCTATACCTCGTACGCCTTACAGTTGGCCATGCAAATTGGAAGCAGCTGCCATGGACCCCATCATCGTGAAGGCATCGAGTCAGCGCAACCGCAATCGGCACAAGGAACCAAGGTCGGAGACGTCCTCTGGTTTCGCGGGCATGTTGAAATCGTCACACAAGTCACGACCACACCGGATGGTACGGTGACCCATGTTCGTGTCGAAGATAGCTGGCCTCCCACAACGCGAACCAAGAATTACACCGCATCAGGTTTCGATTCCTACCTTGCACAACGCAAGGCTACATTATATCGAATAACGGATCACGATGCTTGGCGCGGCGAGAACCGTGCGGAACGGTTCCTTTTTCCGAACTATACGATGGATGCGGAAACTGCGACCATAAACCGGGTATTGCTTCTTGACCTTGGTGACTGGGTTGCCTATCGCAAAGGACACCCGGTCATCTTTAACATCATGGACCGGGATAATCGTGGCGTCAAAGCGCTGGTCATCAAATACGAGGGGGAACCAGTCGAACAGATTCCCCTCGATGGTCCCGGGATTGTCGAGCGAACGTTTACCCGTTCCGGCGATTATACGGCTCACTGCATCATGAAAGACGGAACATCCAGCCAGGTGTGCGAGTTCTCCGTTTGTAAAATCGACACCAATCCTGTCACTGACCCCATCGTTTTAGGCCAACCGTGGGAAATCGAGTTCCATACCGAGAATATGAATGCCATTCATGTACTGATTGCTGAAGAAGGCGATCCGAATTATTCCGATCCGGTTACGCCTTATTCCATATGGATGAACGATGAACACCGCCGCCAAGGGCGAGTGACTGTTCCCGCGGACGCACTTTCCCATGCGGGCAGAAGCAGTATTTCCATCACGGGAGAAAACCGCTACGGTAGACTGAGGAATCGTCATGTCATTGACGTTGTCAAACCCGAGTAGATGTTGAATGTATCCGCATCACGATCGTTTTCTGACAAGCAGTATCCACGGAGACTGCACAACAAACTCCTGGAGCACAGAGCAATCGTTGCGAAAAGCTCTCCGCAGAAGTCAATCGTATGACATCCTTAGAATGATAGCACCCAATCCTTCCCCGTTTGCCCGGAAAATGGCCGCATATTCTCTGTTTAGCCCAATCCTTGCTGATATTTTCAAAGGCTCCAAAGTCTGAAACTCGATGCCAACCTCACAGAAACAGCTCAAACCTTGATCGGGAAAAAACATGAAACAATGGGCATAATGATTTATGTTATAGTCCAGGAATATGCTGGTCAGGGATAGCTGGTCGCTGCAATGCCGTCCTGCCCTGCGGGTGCTGATAACCCCCGCAGGGCTACTGCTGTCCGGCAAGACGGGTGATCCTTACATCCCTGAACATATAGCTGTTCTCACTGATGCGCAAAGCTTTGCCGCTGTCGCTACGGATATCGCGCAGCACGACTTCGCGGGTGATGGCCAGGGGATATTTTTCCACGTATTCGGGGCTGCTGTGCTTCGGGTTGAAATCGGCGAAGATGGCCGGCCCGGCGTAGCTGTCCGGGGCATCGCCGTCCTTAATATGCAGTCCGTCGATGGTGATGCGCGCCGGCATGCTGCAGGGATAGCCGAAGTCGTGCATGCCACTGTAGGAGCCGCCGATCAGGGTGGCGCAGTGCTCTACCCATTCGGGTGGCACGAAGACACAGTTCCTGATGATGAATTCACCCTGCCAGGTGCTGCCGTAGTCGGCGCGCAGATTGATAAGGTGACTGCCGTATATAGTGCTGTTTTCCACCGTGAAGATCCCGTGTCCGATGGCATTGATGCCCATATATCCCAAGGTTGAGTTGCGGATATTGGCATTGACCACGCCTTGATGTGCATCAAAGCGGGAAAGTGTACATCCGTCAAAAGCCAGGTTCTTGCAGAAGTTCGAGCCGAAAATACCCCAGTAGTGCTGGTCGTAGATGTCATTGGTCTGCGAACAGTTTAGCAAAGATACATTAATTGCCTGGTAAGCATTGATGTCGTAGCTGCCCATGTTGACCTTCTGCCCACTCGCGCCGATAGTCCAGTACGTCCGGCGCCCGGTCAGGACCGAGCCGCGAATCACTATATTGGCACAGCTGCTGAGGTTCAGAAAACCGTTGTAGGGCGCACCGTGTTCGCCTTCGCCGCTGACCTCGTGCCGGAGATTCTCCACCAGCACATTGGAGCGGCGGATGGCAATCCCGCGGGTGTAGTAGCGGTATTGCGATTTCTCAGCATTGGCGATGGTCGTGAAATGACCGCCGCGCAGGGTCAGAGTCCTGCTGTCCAGGGGCCGGGCGCTTATAGAGGTGATTTTAGGAAAATCCCAGATGATGGGTGTCCCAGGATCGATCCGGCCATATTTGTCAACCAGGAAGACATCAGTCTGGTTCGAGCCGTTGTTCTGATTCCGGCCATAGCGGATGTAATGCTTGATATTGGCGTTCTTGACTGTAATCAGGCAGTCTGAAGGCAGCTTGAGGCCGAGCTCCGCTTGGTTGCGCCTGAGGCTGTTGATGCCAGTTGGGTTGAAGGATTCGAGATGAGATTCAACCTGAAAGACATTCGCACTGCGGTTCCGGACGGCGCGGTCGTCGATTACAAACCTGGCAGTACCGAAATCGGTGTCAGTCTTGATTATTATGCAGGGACCCTCCCCGCCGATATAGAAGCTCCTGTCGTCGTCGGCCTTCACCGGCAGGTCGTGCTGATTGGCGTAGCCGTGCGCAGCGGCGATGGCGCTGCAGTCGTCACTCTTGCCGTCGCCCTTGGCGCCAAAATCAAGATAACTGACCACAGCGGATGATTTCCGGGATGCGTTCTTGGCAGCGGGCATGGATACTTCTCCCTGGTCCTGGGAATGCTTGCCGGTGTCTCCCCGGCTGCGAGCGACACTGGTCAGAGCCAGGCATAGTGTCAGCAGCAGGAGTGGCAGACTCGATCGGCGTGGGGCGTGAGACAGTTGTGCAGGCATGAATACAGGCAGTCCTTCGCATGGTTGGCATAATTCACTGTATAGCAAAACCACAACAGCACTACGAATGAGAATGACGGATTATTGGCCGCTGACACCGTGCTCATAATCGCATTCTCTTCGCGGTTTTTTTTCTTGATTTTGCAACTTGCTTTATTTTTTCTCCGGAAATGGGCTAAATCCGGATTTTCCTCCGAATTTCTCGAAATTCGTGGCGCACAGAACAAACGATGCGAAAAGTTCTCTGCGGAAGCCAATCCTATGTTCTCTCGGAATTTTAGCACCAAATTCTTCCCGGTTTGCCCCGCATTTTCTCTGTTTTGCCCAATTCTTGCTGAAATTTTCAACGGCCAGAAGGGCAGTGATACGATGCCAACCTCACAGAAATAGCTCAAACCTTGATCTGGAAAATATTCCAACTTATAGGCTTTAGGATTTATGTTATAGTCCAGGATTTCAGCTAACGGGCCGGGGAACTGCCTTTCAGTAAGTATAAAGTCCGACGAAAATGACTGCCAGGTTGACGGTTGACAGTTTTCTTCTGGGAATTTACATGTTTTCTTCGATTTCGGGTTATCATCGTTGCTTGGTATTTTCGGCTTTTCTGACGCCGAAGATTTTGGCCACAGCTTCCAGGCGTGCCAGTCCATCCTGGCAGTCCGGTTCGAGATATGCGCCTTCGGTCCATTCATTCCAGCAGGCCAGATGCAACAGTTCAGCTGTGGCATCCTGGGAATCAAGGAATTCCGCTGTTCTGCACAAATATTTTTCCCATCGAAGCGGCTCATTATTGATGGAAATCGCTTTGAAAGGGAATCCGATATTTTCATACATATCGGATTGAACGGTGCGCGGGCTACTGTCAAATCCGGTCATTACAACGGGATTGTATGGGATGGACAGTCCCCGGCTGATACGAAGCATTTCCTGCAAATTGAGTTCCATCATTTCACCATAATCAAAGCATGGGAACCCCCCTGAGTGCAGATTCCCATAATTGGAGCAGCTGTCCAGGCCGACCGTTCTCACGATTTCGTTAATTTTTTCCATTTGCTGCAAATTCCCGTAAGTGGAATTGAACATAGCGTCAAGAAACAGTTTTCCCAAACCGGCTTTCTCCACTCTATGGCGAAAATCATCGAACACCAGCCGGGTGATGTAGGTTCCGCCCAGAGTCCGGATCAATTCGGATAGGTTGTAAACGGAAAAATACAATCCGCCTTTGACCCGCAAATAGTTTTCTTCCCGCAAACATGTTGCAAGCAGATGCTCTGTGCAGTGATAAAAAGTCTCCGGGGTAACATCTCCATCCCAAAGAGGTTCTGCTGGTTTGCGGTAATTTCCGGGATGTGCATAAATGGGTCGATGGTTGGCCCACATGACTGCAAACTTCAGGTCATGGCAGTTTTTTGCCTTTAAAAAACCTTCCTGCAGGCAACGTTCCCTATACGTACCATCTGCAAAAAAATAATAATCAAAAATAAAGGCATCGATCCCATGTGCGGCCGCGGTTTTGATTTTTTGCTCCATGACAGACGGATCTGCTTCGTCTCCATAACCCCATAATGGAATTTTCGGTTGCGGATGTCCGGTGAATCTGGGTCTGGCACACTGCAGCACCCGCCACTCCGTCCATCCTTTCCCATGCAACTTTTCGTTGCGGGGATCCACATGCCAGTTTGGAAAATAATACGCACAAACGACGGGACGATTTTTCATCAGTGATATTCCTCCGGACAAATGACATTTTCAGATACGGCAACCGGCATCCCGGCAGCAATCTTCCAATACTATAGAACCAACTCATAACAGAATATTGGTACTTTGTGCTATGCCAATTTTTAATTCCATAAAAAGTATTTTTTACCAATTTCAATCCCCAGAAAAGCAAAAAAAAGGAGGAACGAAAAAAAACAATAGTAGAAGCAGTTGCTTTTTTTAAACCCTGCTGTACAATATTTTGTGGTGGTCATTTGGCTTTGCCTTCAATGACTCAAAATGGGCAAGCCCGGAAGAGAAAAGTCAAGGTACACCAGTGGAAGTACAAATTTTCACCGCAAAAAGTTTTTTCCGTCTCAATATGCCTGGCTTTGCCTTACTGCATACGCAAAATGCTCCCGATCTGTATCCCGAGCATAACAATATTTTTCATAAAAGGGAATTTTGGCAGGTTTTTTATATCGAAACCGGGCAAGGCATCCTGTTGCAGAACGGCAGTCGCTATTCCTTTCAGGCCGGATTCTGCGGAGTGCGCCATCCGGATGATTTAACCACCTATCGCCTGAAACAGCCTATCACTTTGTACAACATCCTGTTCAAACGGAGCTTCCTGGAAAATTTCATATCCTTCATGAGCAAAAAAAATCCTTTTTTTTCGCTCTTTGAAAAGTCTCCGCAAAACATGCCGGAACACGACCTGATTCATTTGCTGGATGCCAACCGGGTAATTATCAGCCTGATCCACAAAATGGAAGCGGAATATTACTGCAGTAATCCGGATTCCGAAGAAATGCTGCGGGTACAGCTGATGGAATTGCTGTTGCGGATGTCCCGCCTGAGCTCCAGTTCAACACCCCAGCGTTTGCACCGGCGAATGATTCCTTTGACAATGAAATACCTGCAGCAACACTTCCGCGAAAAAATTCAGATCGGTGGGATTGCTGAAAAATTCGGTTTTTCGCGAAGTTATTTTCTCTCTCTGTTTAAACGGAAAACCGGCAAAACCATCGGGCAGACCCTGCTTTATTTCCGTTTGCTGCATGCAAAAAATCTGCTGTTTTCCTCCAATTTACCCATCGAACAGGTTTGTTATGATTCCGGCTTCTCCGAAATAGCCAATTTTTATAAGGTTTTCCGGCGGGAGACCGGGATGCCCCCGGGACAATTCCGGCAGTTGCGGCAAAACTCAAAGGAAAGATGACAACGATGAACATCTTGCGGGATCTTGCTTACGCTCCGCAGCATGGAGTCTGTGGTTCCGGGGATTTGTATCTGCCAAAACCGGGTTCCCGGCCTCCGGGGGCGGCTCTGGCGATTCACGGGGGGGGCTGGAGCGAACTGGACCGTTCCAGTTTCGCCGGAGTCGCGGAATTCCTTTGTTCGGAACTTGGTCTGATGACTTTCAACATTGACTATCGCCTCTCCCGGATCGCCCCATGGCCAGCATGCGGTGACGACTGCCTTGCTGCTGCAGGTTTTTTACGGTCGGTTCTTCTGCCGCAATACTGTCCGGAAAATGTACCGCGGGTCTTTGTCGTGGGGGGGTCTGCCGGCGGACATCTGGCGTTGATGACGGGGTTGCGGCTGCTGCCGGAATGGGTTGCCGGAATCGTGTCCATTTCGGGAATTGCCGATCCGGCGCCAGATATGATTCTGCACCGCGAACGCTATCAGACCCTCTTTGGGAAAAAAAACGCTCCAGAACTGCTACCTGCAATCTCTCCGATCAATTTTCTCCAGACTAATTCTCCCCGTATCCTCTGCACCCACACCCGCTTTGATGAGGTCGTTCCGTTTGCGGCAGTGCAGAATTTCGTCGATCAGGCCTGCCGCAAAGGAATTCGTATCCATACGTATTTCTATTCACGCAAAAACGAAGGGCATTGCATTTGGGTACCAGGCAGTGAACCGCATAAACTACATCCCGATCTGGAAGAAGCCATCCGTAATTTCTGTCAAATCGGCGATGAAGCCCCGATCAATCCCAGGCACGACTGCTGAATATCTGCAGCGGTCAGGTATAAATCCAGAAGGATCAAGCAACCGATTTTTTATTTTCTCTTCCTGAAATAGTATTCCAACATATGATGATTTTAGCCCAAGCTTTGTCTCTTTTTATGACTGGCAAGGGTCGCATTTTATGTTTTGCCAAATCCTCGCCTGAATTATGAGAACCCGAAAGTTATAGGGGTAGAGTTCGCCTGTTAGACGCCATCTAAAAGTTCCGGTTTTTCTGCCATCTAAAAGTTCCGGTTTTTCTGCCATCTAAAAGTTCCGGTTTTTGATCAAGGCGTGAAGAAACGTGGTGGAAAACCGTAGGATTTCACCGTTATATCTGCCGATGATATAAGGGCAGTATCCGGTTCCGTGTACGGTCCGTTGGGTAACTGGGATTTTCTGTCAGTCTACGCAAGCACATGGTTAAGCTATACATGCGTTACGGAGTACTTCGGATTACCTGCATTCCTTCTGTTCCGGATGGAGCCGGCGATGTCACAAGACGCCTTACGCTTGTGTGATGCCTAAAGCAAGTGCAATTACAGACGATTTTCTAGGGGTATCTCTCCTTGCTCTCTATTTGTT
>JBAXYW010000171.1:0-8672 GCA_041670605.1 Lentisphaeria bacterium | reverse complement strand
GCTTGCAACTGTGCATGGCAGCGTTCGATAACTTCTTTTTCTTTTTCCTTCTGCGGGCTGGCTTTGATGCGCAGTTCTTTATTGATGCGTTCCAGGCGCAGTTCCGTCATGGCCAAATCAGCGAAGAGGAATTCCAATTCTACGGTTTCAATATCCCGAGCGGGATCTACGGTATTAAGGATATGAAAAACATCGTCGGCAGCAAAAGCCCGCACCACATGAATCAAGGCATCGGTGCGGCGGATCGGGTCCAGCCAGGATGCCGTACGGGCATTGTCCGGCTGCAAATCCGGCGGTAAGGCTAACTCAAACTCCGCATACTTGGTTTTTTTGGGGTTAAACATCGCTTTCAGGGTATCTACGCGGGCATCACGTACCGGAGCAATGCCATGTGTGATGCCATCGCGTGTTGGGGCTTTTGCAGACGGGATACCGGTCAGCAGTTCAAAAATCGTTTTTTTGCCTGTTTGTGGCAGGCCGATAATACCTAAAATCATCGTTCGGATTCCTTTTTCGGTTGAATCGGTAATTCCGCCACTTGTTGCCAGGGCAGAAAGGTGCAGCAGCGTGTTACCGGATCGAAGAGTGCGATTTCCTGATTTTCTTTCCAGGCAGGCAGGCAAAACAGAGCGGTTCCGTCCTTTCGCATTTCCTGATAAGCCTGATGAAAATGGCCAAGGAAGATGTTCTCGCCAGCTTTGGCCTTGCGTTGTTCAAGCCAGTGGCAGATTTCTGGCAAAGGCAGATGTTTGTTGTAATGCCGTGATTTTTTCTGAAAAAAGCTCTGTAGCAGGGACACAAGCTTCAGGATTCCTGGCAGAAAACGTAACAGAAAAAAGGCGAATCTGCTTTTGCTGATGCGGCGGAAAATCAGGTGATCGCATTGATGGCGCTGGATTAAATCCCCGTGGCAGAAAAAATCATTCCCGATCTGCAGAGAATCGCCGGCACAGCGAGTAAAATGCTTCGCATAGCGTGCCGCTACAAAAAACTCATGATTGCCTTCCAGCAAATATATTTTCCGCTGGGTGGACTCTTTTCCGCACCAGGCCAGAAACTTCTGATGCAGGGAACCTTCGAATTTTGGCAATGCGATCCACAATTCCATGATATCACCGAGGAAGCAGACATCGTAGGGACTGCTTGAAATCCATTCCAGGAGTTTGATGAAATCTGCGTGGCTGCTGGTATTTTCGGCCAGGTGGCTGTCGGCAATCAGGATCAGCATGAAAATTCTGCTCCGGGTGGCATAAGGCGGATCGAATCAATGCTCGTCATGGCAGCAATCCGGATCCGAACAGCAACTGTAATCAAAATCTTCTTCTTCCTCTTCCTCCGCGTCGAGATTGGTCAACAGCTGGGGTTCGACATATTTGCGGAAGTCCTCTTCGTTACGGATTTCCGGCAGTCCACTGAGTCCTTGCCAATATTCATTATGTTCGGCGCATTCTCCGGGATGCAAGATGTCCAGGGGAGCCAGTGTTTCAATTTCACAAAAATCCGCACAGCTGTAGGCTTCCACCGAACAACCGTTATCCGGATAGTCTGCTTCCTCGTCGCTGTAGAGATCAAAATATTTGATCAGGGCTTTGCCATTGCGGACGTAGCCAATCCAGCCGCTTTCAGCATTGAACCCGATCTTAATCGCAGATTTACTGGTGGCATCCTGTTTCAGGAAAAGATATTCATCGCCGAGAACCAAGCGGGGATCCGCATAACTTGAATATGGCCATAATATCAAAGAGCGATCCGGAGCAAAGGCGAAAGCATCCGGCTCGCGCTTCTGAGGAATTACGGCCATGCCGCCAGGTGCCATCATGGTAAGCGCCCAAGGCGCCAACTCAATCTCCCATAGTCCGCAGTTTTCCAGAGTATGCGTGACGATGAAAACGCCATGTTTTCCCTCGCTGATTCGGATCCGTTTGCGGATTCCGGTGGCTGCTTCCGGGGCGCCGGAAAACTCGACTCCGCCATCGAATTCGGAGATCTCAACCGGATCATTGTCCGGCTGATAACTGCGCGGTTTGTCTTCCGGGGAATGCCACAAACGATGTCCGCCATAAAGCCGGAAACCATTGTTCAACCCTTTCATCGGACGATTCGGCAAAACTGCAAAAAGATTGTCCTGATCGCCGATATAGCAGCCGATAATCCGGGGTCCAACCTTGGTAGTTACTGCAATGCGTAAATCCTCATTGCAGAATTCCAGACAATCCGAATGACTGCCGACTTTGCATTTTTTCATGGCGCTACCTTCCTTGCGTGCTTACGGGGCGAATGATGGACGAAGTAAATCTGATAATATAATAGCATAAAGCATCAACAGCAGACCTGCAAGCAGAAAGGATGAATATTTTGTACACGCGCGTTAGAGCAGATTGAGGCGGTGTTGTCCCGGCAACAGTTTCTGGTTTTGAAAAAGTGCGACACTGCCGGCTGGCACTTCCAGCAGGGCTGTTTTTCCCTCCAGCTGCAGGGTGACTGGACCATGGCGAGTTGGTTGTCGCAGGGTAAAAGACTTCAGCTTGCCGGGTTGGGGATCGACTTGGAAAAGATCAAAGCCAGGTTGCAGCGGCTGAATGCCAGCCAGGTGTCGGGGAATAATATTGGCGGGGGCCGCTCCCCAAGGATGGTTCCAGTCCTGATTCGGTTTCAGGGAATCATCCCAAGCTTCCATAGTGATTGTTGCTCCCTTGTTGAGCATGTTTCGCCAGCTGCGAAGCGAGTCAGAAGTCAGCAGGGAAAGTCCATAATCCGCCAAGCGGTTCCGATAACAGGCTTCCAGCAAAAATTGTGCTGCAAAGACGCTGCAAGCCATGCCGTGGGATTGCATGCTGGCCAATAAAGCCGGGCGGGTTTCCATAGGGGCGATACCAAAGGCCAGCGGAAACAACAGGCTGTGCAGCGCCGTGTGGCTGGAATCCGGATGATCGACATAGCGATCCTTTTTGAACATCAATGTGTGAATGGCATTGCGTAGCAATTCAGCACGTTTGCCATAAAATATGGCATCGCTCTCCTGCCCCAGCAGGAGTGCGAGTTCACGCATCCGCTTGAGCGCTTCATAATGCCAGCAGTTAGGTACCAGATTATAAACTCCAAGTTCATATCCATCGCGCTCATTTTGCGGCCAATCAATCAAGTCCTGGAGAACAGTCGTTTTGGGAAAACCCGGGAAGCGGTATCCGTCTCCTTGGTTCTGGACGGAAATCAGGTTGTTTGCGCCAGCCAGATTCAGCAGTAATTTTGGCTTCAGAGCGGGATACCATTCCCGGGCACTGTCAAAATCTCCAGTATAGAGCAGGTAATCATGGATCAGCAGCGGCATACAAAGAGCCCATTCGGTGGGCCAAGTAGGGTATTCAAAGAGGCGTTCCAAGGTGTGCCGGGCGATTTCATAGTGATCATCGCAGCAGAAGTAGCCCAGCTGATTGATGTAAGCGTCTCCTTCATAGGCCTGGCGTTCCCGGTTGCCATCGACAAAAATCCCGAAAACATTCGTTGCTTTCATCGTATATTTGCAAAATTCCCAGACCTGATTGAGAGCCGGGTCCGAGCTGGAAAATTCTGCAGCAGTATCCCGGAAGGGGCCAAATTGCGCCCGTTGCCGGACTTGGACTTGGCCGCTGCAACCGCGCACTTCCGCATATCGAAAAGGGGCAATCTCGGGATCGACCGTCAAGGTGCCGGAACAATACCCTGGATGGGTCATCGTCATCAAATAGCAATGCTTTCCCGGTTCGACCGTCAGCGTCTGTTCCTGATAGATCCGGGAACCACCGGGGTTTTGCAGTAATCGCCCGGCATTGGCAACGTCACCGACAGCGATCTGAATCGTCTCGGTGACTTGGGAGTCCACTTCCACTTCCAGACGTCCAAAGGCATGGCGTCCAAAATCAACAAATACAATATTGGCAGCAGGACGAGCCTGCTCTTGTGGAGTAATCACGTGTTCCAACATATAAAATATCCGATCTGGCTTTCTGTTCAATCCATTATGTGCAGTTGTAAATCCCGTCCATCCCAGCGGGCTCGAAAATTTTCACCAATATACCAGCAAGTTTCTTTTCCATCCGTGCGTGCTTCCGGAAGGGCAAGAATTTCCCAGATTTCCGACACCTGATCAATGATCTGTAATTTACCATCACAGACGACTAAGGCTCCGCTGTCTATCTGTGCCGACGGCAAAGTGCCAAGGCGTTTTCTCAATTCTGCCAAGGTTGTTTGATCCAGCAGACCCGGGAAAGGAATCACCGGCGTCTGCCAGAACTGCCAGTGCTCAAGATAATCCTCCATCGTAATAAATGCAACGTCGCGGCCAGTACGCTGCAACAGATCCCGATTCTCCGAAAATAAAGGCTCTTAATTTACTGTCGGGAATCGCAGTCGCACGACACCAGCGGACTGATAACCTGAGGGAATACAAAACAACACGGCTGTGGTTTTGCTTCACAGGAAGAGTAAAACTGCCAATCTGGGTTATATTTTCGGGTATGTTTTTTTATTGCATTTGAAGCGAAAAATGATCAATCAGGACAACATTCAGGCATGGCAGTGACTTCCGAATTAACTCCCGCAATGCGGCAGTATATGCAGGCGAAGAAAGAATTATCAAGCGATACGATTCTGCTTTTCCGCATGGGAGATTTTTATGAATTATTTTTTGAAGACGCCCGGACTGCGGCGCCTTTGATGGATGTTGTTTTGACGGCTCGGGCAGGGGTGCCGATGTGCGGTGTGCCCTATCATGCGGTACGCACCTATATTTCCAGAATTCTGGCAGGTGGGTTGAAAGTCGCCATCGCTGAACAAATGGAAGACCCGAAATTGGCCAAAGGCCTGGTGAAACGGGATATCACCCAGATCATCACCCCAGGTACTCTGATGGATGACAGCCTGCTCACTTCGGCAAAAAGCAATTTTTTACTGGCGCTCTGCCCCGGCAAAGAACGCTACGGGCTGGCTCTGCTGGATTTGTCCACCGGGGATTTCCGCCTGACGGAAACAAAAGGCGATGCGGCTTTGGAAATTGAATTCAGTAGACTGCATCCCTCCGAAGGCATTGTGCCGGCCAGTTGGCTGGAGGCAAAGCAGAAGGATGGTTTTCCTCCAGGCTTGGAAAGAGAAATTGTTTGGACTCCCCTGGATGACTGGCTCTTCGACCCGGCTCTCTGCCGCGAAGACCTGCAAAAACACTTTGGTGTCGCCTCTCTGGACGGTTTTGGCTGCCGGGGGTTGGATCTGGGAATTGCCGCTGCTGGCGCAGTCCTGCATTATGCCCGCAGAAATCTTCGTCAGGACGCTTCCCATATCACGTCGTTACAGACCTACCAGACCGAGGATTGTTTGATTCTGGATCGCATCTCCCAACGCAATCTGGAACTGGTCGAACCAATCTTTGCCGACGGCAAGGAAAATACGCTGATCTCCGTTCTGGATGAAACTGTCACCCCGATGGGGGCTCGGTTGTTACGGGAATGGATTTTGCGCCCGCTGAAAAACCAGCCCGTCATCGAAGCCCGCTTGGAAGCTGTCGAAAACCTGCTTACCAATCCGATGCTGCTGGCCGAATTACGGGAAATTCTGACTGCCGTTCGAGATTTGGAACGCACCGTCACCCGGCTCAGCGTGGGCAGCAATGCCAATGCTCGGGACCTGCTGGTGTTGCAACGCGGCTTGGAAGAAGTCCCCGGGTTAAAAGCCGTCCTGGCCTCTGCTGATGCAGCTCTGCTGAAGGGGCAACGCGAGGACTTGCAAGAATTCCCGGAATTGACGGAATTGCTGGCAAAAGCCGTCGTCGATGAACCCCCGGTTTCCACCAAAGATGGCGGCATGATCCGGGCGGGATATCATGCCGAACTGGACTTGCTCCACCGAGCCTCCAACGAGGGAAAAGACTGGATTGCTGCTTATCAGGCAAAAGAACAGGGACGCACCGGCATCAAATCCCTGAAAGTCCGCTTCAATAAAGTCTTCGGATATTTTATTGAAATCAGCAAATCCTACCTCGAATTGGTACCGCCGGAATATCTGCGTAAACAGACCATCGTAAACGGCGAACGTTTCATCACCCCCGAACTCAAGGAAATCGAGGATAAAGTCCTTGGCGCGGAAGAAAAAAGCCGGGCTCTCGAATATGAATTGTTTCAGGAATTGCGGGAACAGGTCAGCCGGCAGACTGCTGCAATTCAGCGTTGCGCCCGGGCACTGGCCGTCATTGACTGCCTTGCAGCCTTAGCCGATGTCGCCGGAAAATATCATTATGTCCGTCCGGAAATCAGCGAACAGGCGGTGTTGGATATTCGCGATGGGCGTCATCCGGTGCTGGATGCCCGACTCACCAGCGAAGCTTTTGTGCCAAATGATGTTTTGCTGGACAATCAAAACCATCAGCTGGCGATTATTACCGGCCCCAATATGGCCGGTAAATCCACCTATATTCGGCAGGTCGCATTGCTGGTGATCATGGCTCAGATGGGCAGCTTCATCCCGGTTGCAAAAGCGACGATCGGGCTGACCGATCGCATCTTTACCCGAGTTGGCGCTGCCGACGATATCAGCCGCGGGCAATCGACCTTCATGGTCGAAATGGTGGAAACAGCTAATATCCTGAATCATGCAACGCCGAAAAGCCTGATCATTCTCGATGAAATCGGTCGCGGCACCAGTACCTTTGATGGTCTCAGCCTGGCTTGGGCCGTCGCCGAATATCTGCATGATCATGCTGCCGTCAAAGCACGGACCCTTTTTGCCACCCACTACCATGAACTGACCGATCTGGCGCTGACCAAAAGCGGAGTAAAAAACTACAACGTCCTGGTGAAAGAACAAGGCGAAAGCATCACTTTCATGCGTAAAATCGTCCCCGGTTGTGCGGACAAAAGCTACGGCATCCATGTCGCCCGGCTGGCCGGCATCCCCAAAACCGTCATTTCCCGCGCAACCGAAGTGTTGAGCAATCTTGAGAACAATGAACTCGGTGACGAGGGCAAACCCAAAATGGCGCAAAGCCGTCGCCGCAAAAAAGATGTTTCAGAGCAGCAACTCATGTTGTTTGAAGTGTAAAATGGATTATTGAGAGGAGAACTCGGATGTCCGGATTTGATCCCCGTTTATATTTGGTTACCATGCGCTACGATTTTGGTGCGGAGGAATTACTGCGCCGGGTGGAGGCTGCCGTCAAGGGTGGTGTCACAATGGTGCAGCTTCGTGAAAAAGAAATCGAAGGGGGGGAATTTTATCAGCTGGCTTTACAGATGCGCGAGTTAACCCGTAAACTCGGGGTGACCTTTTGGATCAATGATCGAGTTGATATCGCCCTGGCCGTCCAGGCGGACGGCATCCATGTCGGACAAAGCGACATCCCGGCCCGGGCAGTCCGCAAGATCATCCCGCGTGAGATGCTGTTGGGTGTCTCCGCCAAAACGCCAGCAGACGCCCTGCTTGCGGAACATGAAGGTGCGGATTGCATCGGCAGCGGTGCTGTCTTCCCGACAACAACGAAAGTCACTCCGGAACTGGGCACTCAGAAACTTAGCGCTATCAAGGCTGCCGTCCACATTCCGGTTGTCGCCATCGGTGGCATCTATGCAGAGAACGCGCACCTGCCACTATCTTGCGGTGTCGATGGCATCGCCGTCGTTTCTGCCATTATGAAAGCCACGGATTCATTTGCCGCCGCCCGGCAGCTGCGTCAGTTGGTAGACCAATATCAAAGCACTCAAAGATAAGGGGAACAAAAATGTTCATCGACATTCATGCACATGCCTATCGGAAACCAACTCCTTTCGTTACTCAATTCCCGACGGCCGAACAGCTTCTGCAACGCTATGACGCAGCCAATATCGAAAAGGGTTGCGTACTCCCGGTCGTTAATCCAGAAATCTATCTGCCGCAGGCCAATGAGGATATTCTCGAAATGGCCGAACAGTATCCGGATCGTATCATTCCTTTCTGCAATATCGATCCCCGCGCCCTGACCAATTCCTGCGACGCTCCGCTGGACCGCCTGCTGAGCTATTATAAGGACAAGGGCTGTAAGGGCGTTGGAGAAATCATGCTGAATGTCCCAATGATGGATCCTCTGGTGCAGAATTTATTTAAGCATGCCGAAGCCGTGGGACTGCCGGTAACCTGCGACGGCTCCGACCGGGTTGGTGGGGATTTTGGACTGTATGACGAACCGGGCCTGCCACAGCTGGAACATACCCTGCAACGCTTCCCCGATCTGGTCATGCTCGGCCATGGCCCCACCGTATGGGCCGAAATCTCGCGTGTGGACAGGCCAGCCAGCCGGAAAACCGCCTTTCGCCCGAATGGAGAGCAAGTAGGCTGGAAACCACTCGCAGGCCCGGTTAAAGAAGAAGGCGTCTTGCAGCACCTGCTGCGTACTTATCCTAATTTCTATGGGGAACTCTCCGATGCCTACAGCGCCCTGATACGCGACGAAGAGTATGGCCCGAAATTCCTCACCGAATTTCAGGATCGCCTTTTTTTCGGCACGGATTATTGTTGTGTAGGAATGCCGTTTAAAACTCAGGATTTGCTGCTCGATTGGCGCGCCAAAGGAAAAATTTCTGAACCCCTCTTCCGGAAAAATGCTCATGACAATGCGGAAAAATTTCTCGGTCTGTTCTGAGGAGTCCTGAAAAGGCTCTTTGGGTCTCTCCCGT